>JAHIVS010000276.1 GCA_018816605.1 Pseudomonadota bacterium | reverse complement strand
TTTGATGACCCGGAAATAAACCGCCTTGATAAAATTAAAGGAATTTTCAATGGAGGTGGGTTCCGGGGTGCAGATAAAGATCCCCTGGTTGGAGGTGAGGAAAAAATCAAGCATGTTGAAATTGGTGCCGGCTCCCAGATCCATGAGCACATAATCAAACTCAAGTTTTTGGATGGCCCGGATAATCTTTTGCTTTTGTGCGGCATACAGGTTGGCAGCTTCTGTCAGGCAATTTCTGGAGCTGATAAAAAACAGGTTGGCAATATCCGTGGGCATTGCCACTTTGTCCAAATGGGCCTGCGTCTTGCCCAGGAAACTTTCCAAGCCCCTGTCCGTGTCCGGCTGGCCGATAAAGGTGTGGAGATTGGATGCCCCCAGATCCAGATCCACCAGGACCACACGATTGCCCTGACGGGCGAGCAGAACCCCCAGATTGGCAGTTATCATACTTTTCCCGATCCCGCCCTTGCCGCCTCCGACAGGGTATATCTGTGTCTGTTTTATGGGCCGTTCCTTTGTTGAATTGTCCGGGTATGCCTGATTTATCGCAAAAAAGGAAAGCACTGTCAAGGGATCATGCAGAAGACCTGGCAAAGGCGGCCAGCCCCAGGCCCGTGATAACAATGCCGGACATGCCCATAAAATTGGGGAGCCCTGCCCCCAGGAAAAAAATCTCCCCGGCAAGGGCAAACACCACTTCGCTGCATTGGGTGGCATCCACGGCTGCAAGTTTTACCGGCGTATCCGCACATCCCCTGGCATATAGAAAAAGGCTGGTTGCAACCACTCCGGACAATAGCGCCACAAGGGCCGTATTCACCCATTGCCCTGAAGACGGAGGTCCAGGGGCTATTCCCAGATAGAGTATCCCCCAGAACGGGATGGAGCCTGCGGACAAAAGGAACACCTTTGCAAAGGCATTGTCAAGCACAAAGCCCTCGATTTTGGGCACCCCCCTTCTGCCGGTTTTTGCCTCCCATACCAATTGATTGCCCAAAGGATAGCAGAAAGCGGCGCCAATAACCGGGACAGCCCCCATCAGAATCGGCTTGAGGGTGGTAATTTCAAAATGGCTCACATTCACCAGGCACACACCGGTAAAAACCACCAGGGCCCAGGCCCAGATCCTTTTGGGGAATCGTCTGCCAAAGCCCATGAGGACAAACAGGGAGGAAAGAATGGTCAACTGCCAGGTGGTGGCAACCACCCAGCCGGGAGAATGGTCTGCGCTAAAGCAGATCAATGCGTAAAACGCCCCGAAACCGACACTGCCGGAAATGATCCAGAAAAGCAGGTGCCGCCACAGCTCTATCAATACCGATTTAAAAAAGGGCCAGCCCCTGAAGAGGGCAATCCCTGCTCCCAGAAAAACCAGCATATAACCATAACGCAGGGCGGCCGACCAGAACCAGTGCCCCCCCGAAAGGCTCATAATCCGGTTCAGGACAAATGTGGCACTGAAAAAGCCCCCGGAGATCAAACCGATTGTCATTAAGCGAATCATATTTGCCCAAAGTATAATGTGTCGGTTTCAAAACAAAAATGTCCGTGGGATTCATATCCAGCGGACATTTTCAAAGCAAGCCGGATTCCCTCTGCCACCCGGACTAAAGATCTTTTTTCAAGTTGATAAACTCACTGCGGGTAAACCCGAGCTTTTTAAAAAAGGAAAGAACATCAATGGAATCCCACATCACGGAAGAATAGATGGAAGTGACCCCTTTTGCCTTATAGATATCGCAGATTCTATTGGCAAGCTTCAGTCCGAGACCCTGGCCCATATGGTCAGGATGGACACCAAAGGATACAATCCATGCACTTTTCCGGATACCGAACCCGGCATAGAGGGTGGTGGATATCATATAACCGGCCACCTTGCCGTTAACCTCTGCCACCAGGCTTGTCCTGGCATTCCTGCCGGAAACATATTGTTCGACAAGTTTATGGAAATCAACTTGTGAATCTTCTTCTGAAATGGCAAGTCGTATATCCTGAATGGCTTGTGTATCTTCCAGCCTGATTTCCCTTATGACGATGCTTTCTTCCACAGGATTCTCCATTCTTATTCTACTTTAATAATTTTTACCGTGTGCCCAACCCAGTTGGGGGGAAGATAAATCCTGCCGCTGTTGCCTGAGGACTTGACCTCTTTTTCGATCATTTCCTCGCCATAGACCTCAAATTTCACCTTGGCCTGGGGAGCAGGTTTTTTATCCGAAGGTTTGTCTTTTTTATCAATATCTGCCATATAACATCCTATTTTTACAAAAAGATTCTTTTTTACCGCTTTTCTTGCAAAGAGTCAATTTCTTTTGTATAAAGCACGCGATATTTACCAGGAGAATAGTGGATACTGCCTCCGGGAACAGGCCCCTTTCATCTCTATTATATAGCCAGATTGTATCTTTTGTTCACTATGAAATAAATCTGAAACCAAAGCAAGCAGGAAAGAAAAGAAACCGTTCCTGCTTGCTTTGGATTTGTTTGATTTTTTAAATCAATGGTTTGTACACAGCACTTTTCATGATGGTGTACCGGATGGCCAGATCCCCGGCCAGTACGAAAACCAATCTTAAAAAGATCAAAAAGCCATGGGTATCCCCCCCCCACATGATCAGGGTCAGCACTCCCGGCAGGACAAGGCCCAATCCGCAGACCCCGATGTAGAAAATTTTTGACAATTTCCCCTTGAGCTGGGTCACGATGGAAGCCTTCCCTGTTTCATCGGAATGAAAGGTTCCCCATACATAAAGAAAGATACAGAGCAGGTAAATAAAGAAAAACGCTTCTGCCCAAACTTCCATGGCAGATGCCAGGGCACTGCTGCCGCCCAGGACAAACATGATCTGGAGCAGCTGACTGCCCACCCAGATTCCGGATATCAGGGAAAGGGGCAGCACCATGGTGGAACTCCAGGCGGGAAGGGCCCGAATCACGTTCATGGTGGCAAATCCGTGGGAAATGATCAGCAGGCATAAAATGCCCATGATACCATTAAAGACCATATTAAATCCCCCGGAGGTAATCATCTGAAGAAATCCCAGGACTGCAAAAACACCGATGATCCAGATCCCCCTGGACAATTCCGAGGTGTTGGGTTTCATGATCATCCGCCAGGCCCGCAGGGGGTTGCCAAGGTACAGGACATGGATCAGGCCGCCCAGGATAAGGGTGATCAGCCATCCCAGGACAATTCCGGCACGGTATTCATAAAACAGGGAGACGAAATACAGACCCGCCCCGATTTCGGAAAAAAAGAAGGCCAGCCACAAAAACAGGCCCTTGTCGTCAATCCACTGCTGCTGGGGCGTCGCCTTTACCATCCACTCATAGGGTTTTAGGCCGGTGCCGTCGGGAGGAAACATGGTTTGTTCAAGTTCGTGAATTTTATCGCTCATTATCATTTCCTCCTTTAGTCCTTATAAATTTTCACGGCAACAGCGGTTTCCATGTTACCGGCGACTGGATCAAAATATTTCAATTTGGACGGCAGCAGCTTGCAGAAGTTGGCCCCCTTGCCTTTGGCAATGGGACGTCCGTCGGCCCACAGGCCGCCCTGACCTGCAATACCGATCACTTTCGGGCTCTGGGCCTCCATGGTTTTCACAATCCCGCTTTCCTTGACCCCGGCTTTGGTTTCAATCCAGATGATGTCCCCGTCCTTCATCCCCTTGTCCCGTGCAAGGGATGAATTCAAGGTGATGGTAAAGGTATAGGGACACATTTTGGAAACTTCATCCACGTAAGGATTCTGGAAGGTGGTGTTGTTGGTGTGCAAAATATCCCTGTAGGAAAAGGCCAGCAGGTCAAATTCAGCATCCAGATCCTTATGGGATTCAGGCCAGAACCAGGTTGGAAGGGGCGTATACTGGTCCATATCCATTTCCAGATCAAACCCGGTCTGTTCAAATATTTTTTCCATGGCGCGTCTGTCATGGAGGAGGTATTCCATGTAAACCGGACACCTGGAATCAATGTCCCATCGCCAGTAGACATCCTCAATGGCTTTGTTCCATGTGGCATACCCCTGCTTCTGGATTTTGTCATGGTCCTTGCCATAGACCCATTTGAGGAACCTTTCTCCGATCTGTTTCCAGGTGAGGACCTCTCCGGGCTTGATCTGAAGTTCCGGATCTTTCACCCCATAGTAATCGTTGAGCTTCTGGTTAAACTTGTCCAGAACCCCCACCCGATTGGCCACATCAATATAGACATCCATGAAAAAGCGCGATTCGCCCACCGGTTTGGCAACCGGCTGCTGCAGGTGCACGTACCAGTCTTCATGGGAGGGAGATCCTGAAAAGAAGAATGCATCAATTTCCGAAGACCAGCAGTCTTTTTCAAGATAGGACACGTCCGGCAGAATGATATCGCCAATGGCCTGGTCTGTTTCATTGACCCACAGATCCATCTGGACCACAAAACAATCCTTGAAGTTTCGAACCGCCACATCCCAGTCGGAATTGGATATCACAAAATTGGCGGCAATGCCGAAAATCATTTCCGGTTTGGACTTCATGCCGAATTTTTCATGGATGTATTCCACTTCATCGGTATAGGGAATATGGGATAGGGTACAATGGGTCCATACATCCACGCACCCCATGTTGGTGGCCGGAAGGCTGGGGGCATGGACCGGCCAGGGATCATGGGAGTAGAAAACCGAGGGAACAATAACCCCGTCCGTGCCCACGGTGCAGGTCTGCTCATAGTTTCCGCCCGGATATGCCCGTCGGATGGCAGGCCATCCCAGGGTTCCCCCGGGTACGTCTTCGGCCCCCACCAGCTGACTCATCAGATCGATGGCCGCCACCTGATGAATCCCGTTGGAGTGTCCCTGGGAGCCGCGGAAGGTCACCGAAGATACGGGCCGGTAGGGAAAGGTCTTGCCTTCAAGGGTGATGGTCGACCCGATCTGGGCATTGTCCACCCAGGCCTTTGCCACCTGCAGAATCGTTCCAATGGGAACGGTTGATATCTTGGAGGCCCATTCCGGGGTATATTGTTTTAAATGCTCTTTAAACGGCACAAAACAGGGAACGACCCGTTCTCCGTTATATTCATATTCCCCGTCAAGGGCACAATCTTCCCAGGCAAGGGTCTTGTCGTCATATTCCTTGATTTTGCCTTCCCGGCTGTCAAAGATGAGGGGCTTTTGGCTGTCCGCATGACGCATATAGGTACCGTCATCTTTAATCAGGTAGGGGAAATTGGTTTTGGCTTTAAGGTATAGAATGTCCATCTCCCCCCGGGTGTTCACGATATAATTGGCAATGGCAAGACCGACAGCCGTATCGGTCCCCGGCAGGATGGCCACCCATTCGGTTGCCTTGCCCCCGGCAAAATTGCCCATGGGATCAAATACAACTTCCTTGATGCCACGGCGGATGGCATCGGCCCGAAGCCTTGCATTGGTCATGGCCGAGTGTCCGGAGCCGGTCCCCTTGCTGGAACCCCATTTCAACACATATTTGGTGTAGCGCCAGTCCGGAGCGATGGACCAGGCCCCGTGGATCAGACCGCCCAGCATATGGCAGGCATTTCCGCAATGAAGACTGCCGCCGCCGATGATAAAATTCCCGTTGTTTTTCACCCCGAATGCCTGGGCATAAAAATAGGGATGGTTGTGGGGGCCGTCACTGGCCCTCATGGTCTGGTTGGTGAACAATATTTTATTGGGATCATCTTCCATGATTTTCTTCATCTTGGTGGAAATGATCTCAAGTGCCTCATCCCATTCTATCTCTTTCCATTTGGGGTCCACCCCGATTCCTTTTTCAGGGTTGGTTCTCAACAAGGGTTTTTTGATCCGGTTGGGATCATGGTAATACATGAGCCCGGCAGTGCCCTTGCCGCAAAGGCCTGCCCCATCCCCTCCCATTGTGCTTTCTGCGATTCCTTCCACCTTTACCGGCACACCGTTCACCACCCGCACCTTTGCGGCACAACCGCAATAGCATACGCCACAGGTGGTATTTACCCATTTGTCTTCCCAAATTTCATCTGTTTTATAGGTCAT
>JAHIVS010000275.1 GCA_018816605.1 Pseudomonadota bacterium | reverse complement strand
GCGTAATAAAAATGCTGTTAACGGAAGGCGGTGGCAGGAGAAAACAAAAAGCCCTGGTAAGGAAACCTTACCAGGGCTATCAGTATTTGGGTTGGCTCCCCAGCACGGACTTGAACCGCGGACCCATTGGTTAACAGCCAATTGCTCTGCCAACTGAGCTACTGGGGAGCAGTGTCTTGAAACAAGACTCGGTGTATATATCCCACAGCCTTTTTTTTGTCAAGAACAAATTCACAAAAAATTTGACATCAATTGGGAATATGGTTATTCTTTAACCCATAGCAACAGACCCCTTTCAGGAGGAAGTCCCATGGATATCAACGCCCTACAAGGTTCAAATGCATATACGGCCAATCAACTGACTCCCCCGCCTGTTGAGGATAGCCTGGCCAAACGTCAAAACAGGGAAATCACAGATCAACGCCAGGACAATACACAATCCTCCCGGCAGGCATTTGAAGTCACTATCACCCAGGAGGCACAGGCCAGACTGGCAGCAGAAAAATTGACAATTTCCGCGACACAGGACACCGCCCCGGGCCGGAGGCCTTCAGCCGTGCCAGGATCAGCCCGGGAGGCAAGCCAGATTGTCAATATCGTTGCCTAAAATCCGAACCCCGTTTTTCACCCTAATGATATCTGCTTTATCTGAACTGAAACTGGAAATTTTGTCATGATCACTGAAAATGGAATCGTTTCCCAGACCGATGGATCCACGGCCTGGGTCAAAACAATCAGATCCGGCGCATGTGAAGGCTGCTCTTCCAGGGAAAGTTGCGGAACCAGTCACACCGCAAAGGAAATGATCGTAATGGTCAAAAATACCCTGGGTGTTGAAAAAGGCGACCAGGTGGTTATCGGGCTTGAATCCAAACCCATGCTCGTCTTAAGTTTTTTTCTCTATGTATTTCCCATCCTTTTACTGATCACAGGGGCCATCATCGGGGACAGCCTTGCCCCGGCCCTTGGAATGAACAAGTCCTTTTGTGCCATGATTCTAGGGTTTTCCTTTTTTGGCACAGCCTTCCTCGTTATCCGCAGAAAACAGAAAAGCCTCTCCCAAAAAGAGGAATTCAAGCCTTTCCTTGTCAGAAAAAAATCCCTGCCGGATTCAGGCCAGTGCCGGGTATCCTGAAATATTTATTTTTTCCTTGCCAATATTACTTCAATATAATATAAACGCTGCCAGTTGTGGGTTTGTCGCGTAACTCTAACCCTAAAAATTGAGAGAAAAATTATGCCATCACAACGAGACCTAAAAGTAGCGTTATTTATTATGATCGTTCTTTTGATCACAGGAATTGTATGCTACGCATCTTTCACATCCCCCGCCCCGGAGAATCCAGTACGTTTGATGTTTCAAAACAAAGCTGGCAAAGTTTTATTCACCCACCTATCACACACAGACAGCTATAGTTTGGAATGTCTGGACTGCCATCATAACATTGAAGATGATGCTACCTACAACTGCAGTGAGTGCCATGAAGAAACCGGTGATGAAAGCTTACCATCCAGAGCTGATGCATTTCATGCACAGTGCCAGGGATGTCATGAAGAGTATGGCGCAGGTCCGGTAGAATGTAACTCGTGTCATAACTTATAGCCGGGATCTGTAACATCCCGGACATAGGTCGTGATCTAAGCTATTTACCAAACAAGGACTTATTATGATTAAACGATCTTTTTTTTCCTTAAACCAGCCCAGGCTTTCCTATGATCTGCTTGAACCGGATTTGAAAGAACCTGAGGTAATCCCTATCCCGGCCAGCCTCTCCCTATTGCTGCCCGAAGCGATTGACAGCACAAAGCAGGCCCTTATCAAAAAAGGCGACGCGGTCAAAAAAGGGGAAAAGTTAAAGCTCTACCACGACAGCACTGCATACACCATATCTCCTGTTGCAGGTACCATCCATCTTTTTGACGCCTATTCCGATGATTTCGGAAACGTTGCCACTTTTATCATTATTAAACCGGACCTGTCCAAGGCCGCTGGTGACAGCACGACAAACCTGGATCCCGTTGAAGAGATCGGGTTTGCAGACCAATTTCTGCAAAAGCTTCCCGGTGCACCTCCCTTTGGGCTCCTTGCCAATGATGATATCAAAATCAACACCATTGTGATCACCTGTGCGGATACCGATCTTTTGTCCACCACCAGCCAGTATGTTGGGACAAAATATTCAGAAGAAATAAAGGAAGGAGCCAATATCCTGAAAAGGATGACCCGGGTATCCAAGTTTTGCATTACGCTTCCCGAAGATTTGAAAGCCCAGGTGAGCTTTGGTTCCATCCAGGTATTGAAGACCAGCAATACCT
>JAHIVS010000274.1 GCA_018816605.1 Pseudomonadota bacterium | reverse complement strand
TATCCACCACCAGAATATCAGCCGCCCTCCCCGGGGTCAAGGATCCGATCCACCGGCTTTGTTCTAATAACTGGGCCGCATTGATGGTGACCATCTGCAGGGCAACAATGGGATTAAGACCCTGGCTTACCGCCTTTCTCACCACCCGGTCCAGATGCCCTTGTTCCACAATGGTGGCCGAGGTCACATCATCGGTGACCATGGTATAAAAGCGTGTGTCCGTTCCGGGATTCTGCGTAATTGCCGTGATAATATTGGGAAGATCCAGCCAGGCACTGCCGTATCTTTGCTGGACATACATGCCAAGCTGGACCCTTGCCCGTGCTCCCTTGGCCGTGGTGGTCTCGTGGTCTGCCGTCATGCCCGATGCGATATAGGCATTGAGACCTGCATTCAGATCGCCTCCGTCATAATGCCCGGTGAGAACCTTGTTTGCGGCCAGACCGTGTCCCACAATTTCATGGACAATTTCATCGCCATAAATCACCCCTGGAAAGTTCATCTGCTCTCCTTGCAGGAAGGCCAATCCGGAATCATAGGCATCCCTTACATCCTGGGGACCAATGGCGGCACCTGAATCTTCCATCCCTGGAAGAGAGGGAACACAGACCGGCATGGCTGTCAATACCTTAAGGGGTAGATCTGCTGCCGTTTCCTGAAACAATCGAACGGCATCCATGCCAAGAACATTGGTAATCTCATGGATATCCGGACAGATGGTGGTGGTACCGTGGGGCAGTACCCCAGCAGCAAAGGACCGCAGATCCACCATGGAACTTTCCACATGCATGTGGGAATCAATGAGCCCGGGACACAGGTATTTACCGCTGGCATCCACCACCTGGGTATCTTCAGAAATTTTAACATGGGACGCATCCCCCACAAGAGCGATATATCCTTTATATACGGCAAGGTCACAATTTTCTCTGATGCCTGCGGTGCAAACATCCACAAGCTTTCCGTTCCGCAAAATCAAATCAGCCGCTTTTTGCCCCATGGCAACGGCTGCCAGATCTCTGGTAACCAAATGATGGGGGATGCGGGCATGCAGGGATGTCATATTTATTCTCCGAATAATGGGGATGGTCAAAAAGGGTATCCGTCTTTTTTTGCGCTTCTTGGTATAGGCAAAAACTTATCTATATATAGTATTGATATAAACTTTGTAAAGAAAATTTTACGGGATGCAGATTGACGCAGTGACCCTCTGCCGGTACCGATCCATGATTTGGCCCATGACAGGTTCAAGTTCATTTGGCTGGATGACCAGTAAATCACCTGCCTCTGCCTTTGAAAAAATATACTCCACCGCTTTGTCCGGTTCAGGAACGATTTCAATCCGGTTTTCCGGAAGTCCGCCTTGAATCAGCCCCTTGTGAACCAGTTCCTGGGTTTCTCCCCCAGGCCTGTGACGGGGATCAAAATCGGTCAGTATGACATAATCATAAACCAGGGCCAGGGCTTTTCCAAATTCAATGAGTTGTTCATCGGTCCTGCTGCCGGTCCCGTGACACAAGCCGATTTTTCTGCCCGGTGAGAGCCGCGGCAGTAGTGTGGCCATGGCCCGGGCAGACTCCGGATTATGGCCATAGTCCAGAAGGACTTTGTATGCCTGGAAGTCAAATAAATTCATACGGCCCGGATTCTGGTTTACGGAAGGATAGAAGGTCATCACCCCGTTTCGAATCTGTTCAAGGGGAAGGCCTAACCCATGAAGGGCTGCGATGGCAGCAAGGGCGTTGGCGATGTTAAAGTCGATGATTCCGTCAAAGGTGATGGGAATTTCTTCAAGGGTGCAGACAATGATTTCCAGTTCTTTTTTCCGGATGACGGCATTCCGCTTGTCGACGGTGACAACGGTTCCGCCGTTCTTTACATGGGTGACGATCTTCTGATTATGGGGGTCCATGGAAAATAAAATAATATTTCCACGGGCACGATCCAGGACATTCATGGTAAAATTGTCTTCTGCGTTTAAAACAGAAGCGCCTGTTTTTTTGACAACCTCTATGACCGTTGACTTGACCAGGGACAATTCTTCCTGGGATTCGATCCAGTCGCATCCCAGATGGTCTTTGCCGATATTTAAAAGCACGCCCACATCCACCTCGGCAACCCCAAGGCCCCTCCTTGCGATTCCGCCACGGGCCACTTCCAGTACGATGTGGTTCACAGTGGGTTCCCTTAGGACAATCCCGGCGCCTTCCGGTCCGCTGTAGTCCCCGGACAGAACAGGATTTCCGTCGATTATGATGCCGGTGGTACAGGCAAGCCCAACAATTTTTCCCGAATATTTCAATGTATGGGCGATTAATTTACTGGTGGTTGTCTTGCCATTTGTTCCGGTGATTGCGATAACCGGTGTCTGAACATATCCTCCCGGAAAAAGCATATCCACTAAGGGTTTTGCCACATTCCTCGGCTCACCGTTGGTGGGTTCCAGATGCATCCTGAACCCGGGCGCAGCATTGACCTCAACCACTTTTATCCCGGACAGGCCCAGAGGAAG
>JAHIVS010000273.1 GCA_018816605.1 Pseudomonadota bacterium | reverse complement strand
GAGAATATCGGCCAGGTCTCCCTGGGAATCCAGGAGGTCAATGAGAATGTGTCCCAGAGTTCCGATGTATCCGGCCAGGTGGCCCATGAAATTGCGGATGTTTTGACCGCTTCCCAGCAGATCAGTGATTTCTCGTCGGATGTAAAGGCAAAGGCTGGCACGCTGAATGCGGTTATGCTTCAACTCAGGGCCATGACCAAGAAATTTCAAATTTAGGAAACACACCTTCCGGAGCGTGCAGATCTTTATGCGCCCGGAAGGTTTTCTTTGTATTTCCGGGGTGCCCAGGGGAATGGCACCCTTTTGGTGTTCTGGCTTGGTGTGTCTGGGTCAGTCGAGTCGGATATGGGCGGTTATGGTCCCGTAGGGCGTGTTAAATCGGATGGATTTATCCACCTGGTCGGGGGAGGAAATCGGGACAATTTTTGGGAGCCCCAGTCCGGTGGTTGCATTTATTTGGGTCAGGGCGTCGCCTGCAATCATGTTCAATGCTTCTTTAAGGGTTTCTTCCATGTACGCTTCGGACAGGTGGGTCACACTTTGACCCAAAAAAGTTTTAGTCATGGTTTTTAACAGGTTCAGGGATATTTCAAGGAAAATGGTCCCGGAAAACGCGCCTGAAAATGTAATGCAGGACGCCTTTATTCCTTCTATACTCGCCTGGGCCTGCAATGGGGCCATTGTTTTCTTTTGTTCTTCCACAGTGAGAGAAAACATGGTTTCCATGACCTTAAAAATCGAATGGGTCAGTGGGGGCATCAATTTATTCAACATCAATTGTTTCTCCAAATAATTGTTTCGTCCCTAAACCTTTCTGGAATGGATCATGGTGGCAATGGCATTTTGGCTGGCTGTTAGAAATCAGCGCATCGTATGATGCAAGTATAAAAAAGAAGAGGCATCCTGTCAAGAATGCCTCTTCTGTTCTTTAAAAAAAAGTGTTGACAAAAGGTTGTTTTCGTATAATTAATTGATCGTACGTCCGATCAATTAATTATACTATTTAAAGAGTGGAAAATATCCCATGGGCCGGAAAAGTATTGCAGATGAGCGTCGCACACAGATTATTCAAGGCTTTTATCAATGTGTGGTCAACCAGGGGGCTGCCAGCGCTTCCATTCGGAAAATCGCCACCGAGGCAGGGGTCCTGCCCAGCACCCTTCACCATTATTTTAAAAGCCGGGATGAAATTATCGAAGAGGCGGTGGTTTACTTTACCGATAAGATTTTTGAAAATTTTTTGGAAAAGATCACTCCGTACACCGATGCCGGCATCCGCCTGTCAAAGGGAATTGAATTTATTTTCAGCAAAGGCATGATCAATGCCGAACATACGGGGTTTTTTCTGGAATGCTGCGTGGCAGCCCGGCATAATGACCGGATACGACATACTATTGCCGACCTTTTCGCCCGGTTTCGCGGGGCCATTATGGCGCACTTGAATGATCTGCCTGGATTCGCCTGCCTGGAAGACCGGCAGAAAAAACTCTGTGCATCCATGATCGTGGCCCTCCATGAAGGGATTGAGCTGCAATGGTTTGCCGACCCGGGCGCCATCTGCCTGGATGATGCTCTCAATACCACCTGGACATTGATACAATTTTTCATTGAGAATCCGACCCCCATTAAATGAAGGAGCCAGCCGTGAATTCAGATTGGAACAAGGCCTATGAAACTTACAAAAACTTATTTAAAGGGCATCGCTTTCCCCTGGCCTTTGTGGATCTTGACAAATTTGACCGGAATATTGCTTATGTGGCGGGCACCCAGGCACATACAGGCAAGAGTATCCGGGTGGCATCCAAATCCATTAGATGCCTGGATCTGCTTCAACGGGTGTTTGAAAAGGGCAGGGGTGCTTTCAAGGGGATTCTGGCCTTTACCATGGAAGAAGCCGCCTTTTTAAGTGACAATGGGCTGGACGATATCATCGTGGCCTATCCCTCTATCCAGCCCAGTGACCTTGCTATCTTTGTACAGAAAATCCGTTGTGGTGCCAAGATCTGCCTGGTGGTGGATTGTCTGGATCATCTAACAATATTGTCCGCCACAGGGGAAAAGGCAGGGGTGGTTCTCCCGCTTTGCCTGGACATTGATATGTCCTATCGTCCCCTGGGTCTTCCGGTCCACCTGGGGGTGAGGCGCAGTCCCGTCCATTCACTGACCCAGGCACTGGTGCTTGCAAGGGCTGCCAAAAATCTTTCCGGGGTGACAATTGGGGCGGTCATGGGGTATGAAGCTCAAATTGCCTCCATGAATGACAACTATCCGGCAAAGGGTATTAAAAATAAATTAATTAGATTGTTTAAACAACAATCTGTTAAAGAACTCACCCATCGCCGTAAAATGATTGTGGACAAACTTAAGGCAGAAGGCCTCTCTCTCTCCGTTGTCAATGGTGGTGGTAGCGGCAGTCTCGTGTCAACGGGAAGGGATGCATCGGTTACCGAAGTCACGGCGGGATCGGCTTTTTTTGCACCGGGCCTGTTCCGATATTTCCACGAGGTCGCATTTGAGCCAGCTGCATTTTTTGCCCTCCAGGTGACACGGATTCCAGCCCCTGGAATGGTCACCTGCCAGGGGGGCGGGTATGTGGGGTCAGGAGAGGTCAATGTAAATCGCCTTCCCTGGCCGGTCATGCCCCAGGGGCTTGAATATCTGCCCATGGAAGGGGCTGGAGAAGTCCAGACGCCTTTGAAACTGCCAAGGGATTGTCCGCCGATTTCCCTGGGTGACCCGGTGTTTTTTCAACATGCAAAGGCCGGGGAATTGTGTGAGCGCTTTAATCAGCTTTATCTGGTAAAGGAAAATAAAATTATCGGCTCAACGCCCACATATCGCGGGCAGGGTCATGCATTTTTATAGGGAGGGAAGAAGTGGCAATAGATCCGTTTAAAATATTTGATTTTATTTTTGTGGGGGCCGGTATTTCAGGGCCCTTTATCGCCAATGACCTGTGCCGGGAAGGCGCTGACTGCCTGATGCTGGAAGCAGGCAAGCAGTATACGCGCAGAACATATCCCACCAACGGCCTGGACGGGACCTCCCAGATGTATTGGTCCGGCGGGCTGGAGCTGGGCCATGACGCAAAAATTGCATTTTTGCGTCCCAAGGTTGTGGGGGGCGGCTCCATCGTGAACCAGGCTCTGGTGGATCGGTTTGACGATGTTGCCCTGGATGATTGGAGATCGGTTTCCGGAATTTCCGATTTTTCAGTTGCAGATATGGCCACCTGGTATGATGCGGCAGAGTCGGAAATAGAGATCCAGGAGATTCCTGCCAAATTTAGAAACAAAAATGCTGAAATATTTGACCAGGGGTTTAAGAACCTGAACTTTGACAATGCGCCTCTGCGACGCGCCCAGAGCAATTGCCGCCTGGAAGAGGGAAACTGCTGTATCGAATGCCTCAACGGGTGCCGCCTGGGAAGCAAGCAGAGCACCCCTGAAACCGTGCTGAAAACCGCCCTGGAAAATGGGCTGACGCTGTCTTCGGAAATTGAGGTGACCCAAATTATTGAAAACAAAGGGGATATCCGGGTGATCGGGATGGATGCCAGGGGCGGCCAGGTTTCCTACCGCGCCCGGAACCTGGTTCTGGGCGGCGGGGCCATCGGCAATGCCAGGCTGCTGCTCAATTCCGGGTTTGGGAAAAAACTGCCCCAGATTGGCAAGGGATTCTTTTGCCATCCCCAGTTCATGAGTTTTGGGATCTATGATGAAAAAATCAACTCCCACCTGGGGGCCTTCCAGGCCTTTAAATCCGATGACAAGGGGTTCCGCCAGGAAGGCTTTAAGCTGGAAAACGTCTATGCCGGTCCCGAAGGCATCGCCCTGCTGGTGCCGGATTTTGGAAGAGTACACCATGAACACATGGAAAAACTCTCCCATTTTGCCTGTATCGAGGTGTGTACCCGGGATACCAATCCGGGCCAGATCAAGGTGAACCGCAAGGGCAAGGCGTTGATCCGCAAGGTGCAGAATGCCGAAGACATCAGTCGCTACGAAAAGGGGGCAAAGGTGATTGATGATATCTTCAAAAGCACCGGGGCCAAAAAAATTGTTCACGGCAGGTTTGGTATCGGATTGCATTTAATG
>JAHIVS010000272.1 GCA_018816605.1 Pseudomonadota bacterium | reverse complement strand
TCATTAAAGGGGTCATCATGCCGGGCCGCTCCCCGGACGAGGTGCATGTCTATGAAATCATGACCAAACCGATTATCACCGTGCCGGCGGATATGGACATCCGCTATGCTGCCCGCCTGATTTACCGGGCCAACATACGAAGGGCACCGGTTGAAGATAAAGGGGAAATTGTCGGCATGATCGCCCTTTCCTCTCTGATTCTGGACACGGATCTTTTTTGAATCGGTTTATTCTCCCCTATGACAGGATCTAAAAATTGAAAATCATTATTGTGGGTGCCGGCGAGGTGGGGTACAATATTGCCAGCCGCCTTGCCTCTGAAAACAAGCATGTGGTGGTCATCGACAAAACCCCCGGTGCCATTAGACGCCTTTCCGAAGATCTGGATGTCCAGGCCGTCATCGGTTCCGGAAGCAGCCCTGCGGTCCTGCTTGAAGCGGGTATAATGGATACCGATATCCTCCTTGCCGTCACGGACTCGGATGAAATCAATCTGGTCGCCTGCATGGTCACCAACCTTTTGTCTCCAACAACCAAAAAACTTGCCCGTATCCGCAATTCTGACTTTGATGCCTTTCATGACAGCTTTAAAAATCAAATCCCCCACATCGATACCATAATCAACCCGGAAATTGAAGTGGTGAACACCATCCGAAAACTCATGGATGTTCCCGGTGCCCAGGATGTGGGGGATTTTCTTGACGGAAAAGTCAAATATGTGGGAATCCGGCTGGACAAAACCTCGCCCATTGCCGGAATGCCCCTGATTAATTTTCATAAAAACTTCGGAGAGGACAGGCCCCTGATTGCCGCCATTATCCGGAACAACGAGGTGATTGTCCCCAGGGGAACCCACAGGATTGAATCCAATGACCTTGTCTATTTTGTCAGTGAAACTGAAAAACTTGAAAAAACCCTAAATCTTTTCGGCATTCGGACACACCCTGTCCAAAGTGCGTTGATCATTGGCGGCGGGCGCATCGGCGCAAGACTTGCCAAGCTGCTTGAAAGGGACGGGGTAAAAACCAAAATTATAGAAGCCGACCGAAAGCGGTGCAATGAATTGTCCGTACAGATGGAGAAAACCGTGGTCCTCCATGGGGACGGATCTGATCAGAAGCTGTTTTTAGAAGAAAGTGCCGGCCAGAGTGATGTGGTGGTCTCTGTCACCAATGATGATGAAACCAATATCCTGGTCTCGCTGCTGGCCAAAAGCCTGGGCGTTAAAACCACCATCACCCGGATCGGGAAAGCAAGCTATTACCCCCTGCTTGCCTCCATCGGCATTGAAAAAGTTGTCAGTCCCAGATTGTCGGCGGTAAGCTCCATTCTCCAGGATGTCCGCCAGGGAAAAATCCTTTCCGATATCTCCATTCTGGGAGAAAGGGGTGAATTCATAGAGGCCATTGCCCTGGAGACTTCGGATATCACCAACCGACCCTTGAAAAAAATCACCTTCCCGAGGGGGGCGATCCTTGTGTGCATCATCCAGGAGGGTCGGGTCATGATTCCTTCCGGGGAAAGTGTGGTCATTCCCGGGGATCGGATCATTCTCTTTGCCGTTAAACAGGCCGTAAAAAAGCTTGAAAAACTCTTAACGGTTAAACTTACTTTTTTCTGATGCGCTGGCCCTTTATTTTACGGATTATCGGAATCCTCCTTATTTTCCTGGGACTTGCCATGCTGGCCCCCCTTTTGTGCAGCCTTTATTATAAGGACATGGCCCACGGCGGAATCATCCGGTCCATTGCCATTACCCTTGGGACAGCCCTGGTGCTGATGCTTTTTTCCAAAGGATACGAAAATGAGGCCTATATCAATCAAAAGGAAGGGATGACCGTTGTGGCCTTGGGGTGGACCGCCATTTGCGTTTTCGGTGCCCTGCCCTTTTATTTCGGACCTGAATTTACCAATTTCACAGACGCCTTTTTTGAATCCGTATCCGGATTTACGACCACAGGCTCATCGGTGATGACCCGGATTGAAGGCTCCACCCATGGTCTATTG
>JAHIVS010000271.1 GCA_018816605.1 Pseudomonadota bacterium | reverse complement strand
TATTGATGTTTTTGACGCAGAAGCCAAAAAAATTGACGGTGCGGAATTTCTGGGCCAGGGAACGCTATATCCGGATATCATTGAATCAAAATCCGCGTTTGGAGGCCCTACTTCCATTATCAAGTCCCACCACAATGTGGGCGGGCTTCCAGAAAAAATGAACCTGAAATTAATTGAACCCCTGCAGCTTCTCTTTAAGGATGAGGTCAGAAAACTGGGACTCACCCTTGGCATCAATGAGGAATTGATCTGGAGACAGCCCTTTCCAGGCCCCGGACTTGCCATCCGAATCATGGGGGAGATCACGGAAGAGCGACTGAATATCCTTCGAAAGGCCGATACCGTTCTTTTGGAAGAAATCCGGTCGGCCGGTTATTATAAAAAACTCTGGCAGTCCTTTGCTGTTCTTTTGCCAATCAAAAGCGTTGGCGTCATGGGTGATAAAAGAACCTTTGCCAATTGCATTGCCATCCGTGCGGTCACCAGCAATGATGCCATGACGGCAGACTGGGCGAAACTACCCCATGATCTTTTGGGAAAAATTTCCAACCGCATCATAAATGAAGTGGACAAAATCAACCGGGTTGTGTTTGATATAACTTCCAAACCACCCGGTACCATAGAATGGGAATAGACCCCCCAAAAAACAGGATAACCCCACCATGGATTCTATGAATCTAAACGATTATCGAAATGATCCCTCGCGCATCATGGAGGAAGATAGTTCTGAAAACCTTCAATCCTCTGAGTATCATCAGGAAATTAATACCCTGAAGATTGAAAAATTGTCCAACCGGGTGACCCTTATTTCCGTGATCATTCCCTGCCTGATCTGTGCCATTCTTGTTTTTATCTATCTGGATATGAAAGAACGGGTTGTGGATGTGGATGAAACCAAAAAAATCCAGGTCGAAAAAATGGCGCAACAGCTGGAGGAAAAATTGAATGCACTGGATGTGCGGATTGCCAAAAACAGATTTGAACTGGACCAGCAGCTGCCTGTGCTGACCCAAAAACAAGAAGCCCTGGAAAACCAGCTGGCAAAACTTGCGTCCTCAAAAGCAGAGACAAAAACCATCGAAACCGCCCTGGCAAAACTTGGCGAGGGTCTTCAGAAAAACACCAGTCAGAACAAATCCCACCAGTCGGCCTTGGAAGCTGTCAATGTTAAATTATCTGCTTCCATCAATGAAAACAATGCCCAGATCAAAGAAAATGCCGGCCAGATCAAAGAAGAGATCAGCCTTTTTAAAAAAAAGCTTGAATCCGGGCTTTCGGAAATTTCGGCCTATGAAGAGCAGCTGGGACAATTGGGAAAAACCACCAGTCTTCTGGACAAAAAATTAAAAGCCATGGAATTGGAAAAGCTTTCCGGAAAAGAACTGGACCGCCGCTTCAACCTGATGCAACAATCCTTTGAACGAAAAATCAAAGAACTGGAGACAAAACTGGCCCAAAGAATTTCCAGTTCCACGGCACCTGTTAAAACAGGGGATAAAAAACAATCTTCGGACATGAAACCTTCTCCCCAGCTTGATGCCGGCAACATCAAATCAGAAACCATATCAGAACAACCTCTGAAACAATAAGGACCGATGCTTTTCCATGGTTCCCTTGGACGACAGGGATCGTATCCTTACAGAAGCCCAGCTGTTAGATCAGAAACTTGATTTTTCCGCAGCCTATATGGCACTTCAATATCTTTGCACCCGAATGGAAACCTTTCCGGATTCCATCACAGAAACCACCCTTGACGCCCTGATTTTTCTCATTGAATCAGACCGATTTGATTCCCAGAAACAGGTGCTGTTCCTCTACGCTGAGGCGGCCTTGGCCCTGATCCGCATGGCACAAAATATCCGGGTCCCTGTGGCGGAACGGATCATACCCCAACTCCAGGAAATACTGGTCACCGCCAGGGGAAAACGCCAGAGAGCGGTTGCCCAGGCCCTTGCAAAACTGCCGGTACGCCTTCGGATCCAGCCAAATCTTCCTGAAGTTGCTTCACCCCCGTTGACAATCTCCCTTGAAAACCTTTTGGCCTGCTTTCCGGACCATGACCCCTTGTCTGGAAAATGGCAGGGCAGAAGCCTCACCGTCCGCACACGGGACAAAGGCGTGGGGACCATAAAATTTGCAAACTCCGAAACCAATCTGGCAGAACTGACCAATGAAATCCTTTGGATGGATTTTTTACAATCGTACCCCATTAGCCCTTTATCCGGGTTTCATGTCCCCTGCCCCGTCAAAGTTAAAGGTCGGTTTTTATTTGAAATCAACCCTATTTCAGATTCTCTTCTAAATGACAAGCCGGCTTGTTTCATGCCTGTTGCCATTGCATATTATGCCCAGGCCCGATACTTTGAGTATCCCAATGAAAATGTAGTGGAGAATAATTTTTCCAATGACCAGATAAAAGAAATTTTTTTCAGGAATGCCCACCTGCTTGGCAACCTGACCGCCAGGGGAATCATTCACACGGCCCTGATTCCCTTGTTCCACAACAGAGTGCAACAGGGCAGACGCAACGACAACGGCGCCTACCTCTGGGAGCAGGGAGGGCGCCTGGATCAATGGCTGGACTCCTGCCAGTATCCGAATTTTGCCGCCTCCGGATTAAGGGATTTTGAACACTTGATCCGCATGGACGACAGCAAATCCCTGGGCCATTACATTGGGGAGCATATCTTAAGTTTTGTTCTGGTGATTGGCAGTTATTTTCGAAACAAGGCCCCCTTAAAAAGAGGGGCAAAGGAAAGCACCGGCCCCTGCGACACCCGAGACCTGTTTGATAAAGCGTTGTTTACAGATCTG
>JAHIVS010000270.1 GCA_018816605.1 Pseudomonadota bacterium | reverse complement strand
GGGGTACTGTCCGACGGACAGCTTTGTCAGGGGCATCTCCGGGGGAGGCTTGGGGCCTTTGGGACCTGGAACCCCGCACCCCGAAAAAAGGGCTGCAAACAAACAGAAAACAAACAGGTTGATATACCAAAAGTTAAACCGCATCATCATGCCTTGTATTAAAGTGTTGGGTGGTTCCGACGCCAGGATCCAGGGAATCAAGATCCGGAATCTTGTGGGAAGAAACGGAAAGGGTCTCCAACTTTCGGGCAGATGTCATCACCCTTTTTTCCATGGTGCCCACGGTCCGGTTAAAGGTGGCAGCGCATTTTTCAATATCCCGGCCCAGCTGGTTCATATGATCGGTCATGGAACAAAGCCTGCCGTGCAATAATGCCCCGAGGGATCTGATCTGTTCGGCATTTTCATAGCCTTTTTGCTGCTGCCAGGAGTAGGAGACGGTTTTTAACAGGGCGATCAGGGTGGTGGGAGTGGCAAGGATCACCCCTTTTTCGATCCCTTTTTCAATGAGGTCAGGCTTGATGGAAAGGGCTGCGGAAAAAAAACTCTCACCCGGGATAAAGAGCACCACAAACTCCGGGGTGGGAGAAAAATGGGCTGTATAGTCCTTGGAAGAAAGGTTGGCGATATGGGCCAGCACCTGGCGGGCATGGTCCTGCATCCGAATCTTTCTTTCCTTGTCATCCCCTGCTTCCAGGGCATCCAGATAGGCAATCAGGGGGACCTTTGCATCCACGAGGATCTGCCGGTTCCCGGGCAGGGTCACCACCATATCCGGCCGCAGGCTGCCCTTTCCCGTTCCCTGGGACAATTGCTCTTCAAAATCGCAATGGGCCACCATACCCGAAAGTTCGGCAACTTTCCGTAAGGTAATCTCCCCCCATCTGCCCCGGACATGGGGTTCCCGCAGGGCCTTGACCAGGTTGGAGGTCTCCTTGTGCAGGTGGGCCTGGGTCTGGGCCATTTCCCGAAGTCTTTCGGTGATGGCCCCAAAGGCGTTTTCCCGGTCCTTTTCCATGATGCCCAGATGGGTTTCATATTTATCCAGAATCTGGCGGACCGGGTCCACCGTCCGTATAATCTCATCACCCTTGATGTCAAAGTCTTTTCTGGCCTCCCGGACATACCCTGAAAAATAGGATTGGGCCAGTTCCATAAACTGGGTGGAATTCTCATTCAAAGCCTGGCTGGACAATTCTTTGAGCCGGCCTGAAGAAAACAGGGCTCCGGACCTGGCCAGAAGAATGCTCACCAGAACCCCCAGACAAAACCCAAGCGTAAGCCCGATCCCAAGCAGGAAAAGGGTTTCCAGTGAAAGGATATTATTTTGCAGGGCTTCCATCGGTCCCGGCCGTATAGATCCCGCTTTTACCCCCTGATTTTGATTTGAGAAAAATTTGGGAAATGACCATGGCCCTGTCATAGGATTTGCACATGTCATAGATGGTCAGGGCTGCCACGGACACTGCGGTCATGGCTTCCATTTCAACGCCGGTCCTGCCGCTCAAAGAGACCTCAGCCTCAATATGGATCATTGACCCGGCCCTGTCCGGAAAAAAATCAACCCGGGCATGGGTAATATTTAAGGGATGGCACATGGGAATCAGGTCGGCTGTTCGTTTGGCCGCCATGACCCCTGCAATGCGGGCGGTCTCCAGAACATTTCCTTTTTTCACCCCTTGGTCCAGGATGAGATCAAGGGTCCCCAAGTCCATGGCAACGCTCCCCGCGGCCACGGCCATCCGCTTGGTTTCGGGTTTCTCCCCCACATCCACCATCCGGACCCGTCCCTGGGCGTCAAGGTGCGTAAAATCGGTCATATTCTTTTTCCTTTATTCAACAAAAAATTGTGTCTTTTGTGTCACTTCGGACTTGATTTGGTTCAAGGTATCGGTCAGGGTTTTGATCACGGTCTCCCGAATATCCCCTGCCACCAGAAGAAACATCACATCATCTCCCACGGACAGGTATTTTTTCTCTTCTATGTGGACAAGAATCTCCACAATGCCGGGAATGGCCTTTTGCTGTGCAATAATACTGGCCAGCCGGTCATGGTCCACAACAATGGACAGGCCCGTGACAGCCTTACCCTCCCGGGAGGTGGCCCGGACAACCCCGTTATGGCACAGGACCATTCCGGCCTTTGAATAGTCGGGATGTTGTTTGATCTGTTCAAGCAATGTGGCAATACGCATATGCAGCTCCTAATCTTTAAGGGGAACCCTCCCCTTTTATTGTGTCTTGGGCTTCCAGTATGATGGCTTTTTCAAAATCTTCGGGTGTATTGATATTAAACATGAACCGCATGGCCGGGTCCAGCTTTTTTAAATCCGATACCGGTATTTCCTTGATTTTTTTCGGCCTGAAAAATTTTTTAATCATCAGATTGTTGTTTGCAAGACTGTTCTCTATGACGGGAATACATTCCCTTGAATAAACGGCTGACAAAGGTTCCAGGCCATCAGCAGTCCTGGGGATTATTACCTCTTTCCCCGGTTCCCTCTGGCCGATCAAATGCCCGATCACCTTTTCATTGACAAAGGGAACATCACAGGCCGTGACGTAAGCCCAGGGATTGGATGCATAGAAAAGGCCTGCATGGAGGCCTGCCAGGGCACACCGGGAAGGGTGGATATCGGTCACCACCATCATGTCCCATCCGGCAAAGGCCATGGGGTCATTGACCACAAGGATGACCTCGTTAAACATTTTTTCAAACAGAGAATGGATGCGGGTAAGCATCATTTCCTTTCCCACCCGGTGAAAGGTCTTTTTTTTCCCGGGAAACCTTCTGTTTGTCCCACCCGCTAAAATAATCCCCGTGCACTCATATTTCATTCACGCCCAACCTGGTCAAAAAGTTAATATCCGTGTCCCGTATTATAAGCACTTAAACTTAAAATCAAGGTGTTGCCCCCTGGAAAAAAAGATGATACAGATTCTGGGGTCAGGGGCAGTCATGTGCCGTACACAGATCTTTTACCCCAGTTACAGGGAGGCAGTCCATGAAAAAGAAAAAAATGATACTGAATGATGAGGATTTTAAGCGGATCATCACCAGAATCGCATATGAAATAATTGAAACCCATAAAGGGGTTCAGAACCTGGGGCTTATCGGGATTCAAACCCGGGGAGATTTTCTGGCCAAACGCCTGGCAGACCAGATAATGGACATCGAAAGCATCCGTGTTCCCGTGGGCAGCATGGACATCAACATGTACCGGGACGACTGGACCAAAATCAGCCATCAGCCGACAGTCCGGCCTTCCAATATTCCCTTTAACGTGGATGATAAAAATATTATCCTGGTGGATGATGTCTTGTTTACCGGCCGCACCATCCGGGCGGCCATGGATGCGCTCATGGATTTTGGAAGGCCCTGCCGCATGGAACTTGCCATCCTCGTGGACAGGGGGCACAGGGAATTGCCCATCCAGGCAGATTACAAGGGCATCTTTGTGGATACAGAACCCGGAGACATGATCCATGTCCATGTCAGAGAACATGACAACGAGGATATGGTGTATAAGGAAATTGAAAAATGAGTACCCTTTTGCACAAAGAACAGACCCCGGGCAATATCCGCGTGGCCGTAATCTGTGTATCCACCACCCGGAAACTTTCCGAGGACAAGAGCGGAGCATGGATCAAAAAACAGACACAGCGGGAGGGCCACGAGGTGGTCATCCACCAGGTTGTCACAGATGATGTTTCCGCCATCCGGGATCTTGCTCTCCATGTGATTGATAAGATCAACCCGGATGTTGTGATCATGACCGGCGGCACCGGCATCAGCCCCAAAGATGTCACCATTGAAGCCGTACAGCCTTTGTTTGAAAAGGAATTAACGGCCTTTGGCCCTTTGTTTGCCCTGTTAAGTTTTGAAGAAATCGACTCGGCCGCCATTTTATCCCGGGCCACGGCCGGGATTATGAAACAGACCCTGATATTTTGCATGCCCGGCAGCATCAATGCCTGCAAACTGGCCTGCAACAATCTGATATTCCCTGAACTCGGACACCTGCTAAAACACATAAAGGAATAAATATGCAAGAATTTATCGCTGCCTGGAAAGAAACCGACACCAGAATCAAACAGGCGTTTACAGAACTTATGGACCATTTAAACAGCCTGGAGCATACCACTCTGGAATTCATTGCCCGGCCGGGCGTAAGCTACTCCCTGCGCCCCCGGCATGAAAGCCAGAAAAAAAGATCTTTGTTTGCCATGGTGGATGTCATTGATGACGACCCGAAAGAAAGATGGCTTTCCGTCTGCTTTTACGGGGAAATGGTCACAGATCCCGAAGAGGTCGGCGACCTGGTACCCGAAGGACTTCTGGGAGAAGACGGATATTGTTTTGACCTGTATGAATACGATGCAGATGAAATTAACTATTTGAAACAGCGCTTGACCCAGGCCCACAAGAACGCTGCAGAATAATCATTCGGTATTGTGGGATCCCGCCCGGCAGTCAATTCAGATCGAAAACAATACGTCCGGTATTTTTTTTCACCTGGAGACGTCGGCCACCTATGGGCCGCTGGATCCCATCATCCTTTGCAAACGGTAATTTCCATTTGGGGTAAGCCGTTTTCATCCAGCCATGGCATCAAACAGGATCGCTCCCATCCTCATTAAACGGAAAAGCGGATGTTTAAAATATCTCCATCCTTGACAACATACTCTTTACCTTCCACATACACCTTTCCGTTTTTCTTAAGCTCTGCCTCTGATCCCAGTGCAATGAGTTCATCATATTTAAAGACCTCTGCCCGGATAAATCCCCGCTGAAGATCCGAATGGATGACCCCGGCAGCCACAGGGGCCTTGGAATTTTCCCGGACCAGCCATTGCCGGACCTCATCTTTTCCCACCGTAAAAAAGGAAATCAGGTTCAACGCTTTCAAACAAAGGCGGGTAAGGGTTTCAAGGGCCGTGGCCTCGATTCCCAGATCTTCCAGGAACTCGGCCTTTTCTTCTTCTGAATCCAGGAGGGCAATCTCGGCTTCCACCTTGGCAGAAACCAGCATTACCTCAATGGTCAGGCGGTCACAGCTCTCCTTGAACCCGGCCAGCAAAGCCTGGTTCCCCAGATCCTGTTCAGATACGTTCACGGCAATCAGCAATTTCTTCCGGGTGATAAAGGGGTAGGACCGGATCAGCCGTTCCTCGTCCGGGCTCAGCTCAAGGAGTCGCAGGGGCAGTTCCTGCTCCAGGTGCTCCTTGAGCCGGATCATCAGATTCAATTCCTTTTGCTGGTCTTCATCCTTGATCTTTTTCACCATGGCCTCAAGGCGCTCCATCCGTTTTTCCACAAAGATCTGATCATGCATGATCAGTTCGGAGTTGACCATCTCAAAGTCCCTGACAGCGTCCACCGACCCGGCTGCATGGTAGATGGCATCATCTTCAAATGCCCGGACCACATGGCAAATGGCATCCATGTCGACGATATCCCGAAAAATATCCCCCTTTGCAATGGTTTCCGCTTCCATTTTCGGCAGGAGCACCAGCTCTATCCTGGCGCGGACATCTTTTTTGGGAGCATACATTTCCTTGAGGGTGTTGAATCTTGAATCCAGTATATCTGCCGTACCCGGAACAGGCTTGAGTGCCTTTGCAGGCTCTGTGATTTCGTTTCCCGTTAAAATCTGAAACAACGTTTTTTTACCTGTCTGGGGCAGGCCAATGATTCCAACCTTCATCTTGGTTTATCCGTCCTTAATTGAATTTTTAATTTTACTTCACCGGCCGATTAATATATCAGATTTCAAAACGATTAAACAGTGAAAAAACCGCCTGCAAAAGGAGAGTGCCTGTGAAGGATTTCCCATATCGCCCTGTGTTTCCATTTGGCAACGGCCATATCCAGACCATTTACCCGGTATTGTTCAGAACAATTTCTTCCCTTGTCTATACCCGGGAACGCATTACAACCGCGGACGATGATTTTCTGGACCTGGACTGGTCTGCTCCCGGGAATGACCGCCTGGCCATTGTCTCCCACGGACTTGAAGGCAATTCCACCCGGACCTATGTGAAGGCCATGGTCCAGGCATTAAACCATAGCAACTGGGATGCCCTGGCCTGGAACTATCGATCCTGCAGTGGAGAGCCCAACCGAAAGCTTCGCTCCTATCACAACGGCGCCACCGATGACCTGGCCCGGGTGATTGAACATGCCAGAAACAAAGAAAAATACAAGGAAATTGCCCTGGTGGGATTCAGCCTTGGCGGCAACCTGACCCTGGTTCACCTTGGCCGGGACCGTGTGGACCCCATTGTTAAAAAAGCCGTGGTCTTTTCTGTTCCCTGCGATCTTGCGGCCAGCGCAGGGGCGCTGGAAAAACCGTCCAACAGATTGTATATGAAACGATTTCTGGTTCTGCTCCACCGGAAAATCAAGGAGAAAATGGCGATCATGCCCCATGCCCTGGATGATAGCGGATATGACCGGATCAGAACCTTCAGACAATTTGACGACCGGTACACAGCCCCCATCCATGGATTCAAAGATGCCCGGGATTATTGGGAAAAATGCTCCAGCCTCCGGTACATCCCCGAAATTGACCGGCCCTGCCTGATCATCAATGCCCTGAATGATCCGTTTTTACCCCGGGAGTGTTTCCCCATTGCCCAGGCCGCCCAAAATCCGAACATTACCTTGAAAATGCCCCAGTCAGGCGGACACGTGGGCTTTGTCTCTTTTAATGAACAGGGGCGATACTGGTCCGAAGACCAGGCTGTCTGGTTTTTAAACCGCCCCGGTTAACCTTCCCATCAGGGCAGTTTGATTTTTTGTTTTTCAGGATCTGCCTGCCGGCGGAACAGGATGGCCACATGCCCTACCATTCCGGCCACATGGCTTTGGGTAATTGCGGCGATTTCTTCAATCAAAGCGGTTTTCACTTCTTTTTCCTTGTGGTCGTTGAACTTGATTTTAATCAGCTCGGCCGCATCAAGGGCCCCGTTGATTTCATCGGTTAGAGCGGAGGTCAGCCCTTTCTGCCCCACAAAGGCTGCCGGGTTCAGGTTGTGGGCAAGCCCCCTTAAATATTTTCTTTGTGATCCCGTTAATGGTGTCAAAATTTGATTCCTTTGCATATGGATTTAAATCCGGTATTTTATCACAGCTTGGAATGGGTGAACAGAGAAAAAAAACAGCTGCCACGGTCAACAGGCGCTTTTCTAAAAACCTGTGGCTGCCCAACCCGGGCGGGAAATCCCGATTTTACATTTCCCTTGACTTTAAAGGTGTTTCTTTTATACTAGATTGCATCAATCCGCCATTATTTTAAGTGCCAGATAACAAAATTCAGAACCAAGGATGAATTTCCCGATAATCAAGCTGTTCTCAGGAGAGGAGACTGCCTTTCAAATGCCGTATCATCAAAAACCGATGGGATTAAATACCAAGATCAACCCTAGGCGTTAAGGATTCCAATCACACATGGACAGGACAGATCCGGCAAAAAAAAAAACAGAATCCAGATTTTGGGGAAAATCCCTTACCGGCGATATGATCATCAGCCAGGCCGCAGTTGCTGCACTTACCACAATCCTCTTGCTCAGTCTGGGCTATCTGGTGCTCTCCAAAAGAACCGACCGCCTGTATCAACTCAAATCATCTGAATATATTTCGGTTCTGCAGCAAAGCCTCGCCCTGCCCATTTGGAATTTTGACGAAGATAACATCACCCTCATCAGCACATCCTTTCTGAAAAATAATTTCATTGCAGGACTTGATGTCATGGACAGCAACGGCACTTCCCTTTTCACCTACATTGATAAAAACGCCGGGGATATACTCGAACGCATCACCCAGATCAAATATGAAAATCAGATCATTGGCAAGGTAAAAATAAGCCTGACCACAAGCGCCCTGAAAAAACAGAACAGGGATCTGCTTGTCTCTGTCATGATTACCATGTGCGTGGTATTGGCGGCGCTGGTTGCGGCTACGGGACTTCTTATCCGGACAATCCTTCAAAAACCTTTAAACCAGTTGATCACAGGGATAGAACAGACTGCAAAGGGAGATTATGACTATGCGTTTGAATCCGCCTCCCAAAAAGAGATCCGGATTATTACCTCGAAATTTCAGGACATGTCCAACCAGGTCAAGCTGCGAGAGGAATCCTTGACCCGCATCAACGAATTGCTGGGCCAGGAGATTCTCGACCGGAAAGAGGCCCAGGAAAAAGAAAGAAAACTCAATGAAGAACTGGAACTGCGGGTTGCTGAACGTACCCGGCAGCTGAAAATCACCAACAATGAATTGGAAGCCACCATTGAACAGGTACAGCGCCTGGCCAGGGAGGCAGAGGCTGCCAACCGGGCAAAAAGCCAATTCCTTGCCAATATGAGCCATGAAATCAGAACCCCCATGAACGGCATCATCGGTATGACCGACATTTTATTGGATACCGGCCTGGACAAGGACCAGCAGGAGTATGCCAAAAACATCAAAGTCAGTGCAGACGCACTTCTGGGAATCATCAACGAGATTCTTGATTTTTCAAAGATAGAGTCCGGCAAGCTCGAATTTGAACTCCTGGATTTTGACATCAGGGTTACCTTTGAAGGGATCATTGAAATGCTGACCCTTAAGGCAGATGAAAAGAAGATTGAGATGGCCTGCTTTATCCACCCCGAAATCCCTTCTCTGCTGCGGGGGGACCCGGGACGTCTTCGCCAGATCCTCTTGAACCTTGCCACCAATGCCATTAAATTTACAGACCAGGGGTCCATCTCCATAAGGGTTACCCTGGAATCAGAAACCGATTCCAGGGTAACCCTGCTCATTGAAGTCGCCGATACCGGTATCGGCATACCCGAAAACAGACGGAACCGCCTGTTCAAACCCTTCTCCCAGGTGGATGCCTCCACAACCCGAAAATACGGGGGCACAGGGCTTGGGCTGGTCATTTCAAAAAAACTGACAGAGATGATGGGCGGAACACTCCAGGTGGAAAGCGAAGAAGGCCGGGGATCCAGGTTCTGGTTTACCGGCATTTTTGAAAAACAGGACCTGTCCCAGACCCTCCCCCTGGCCATGAAATTTCCCGCAGATATCCAGGGGAAAAAAATTCTCGGGGTGGATGACAATACCATTAACCGCGAAATCATAGCCGCCCACCTGAGATCGTGGAAATACGACCCCAAGGTGGTTTCAAACAGTAAAGAGGCATTAGAAGAGTTGACAGCTGCCGTGGAAAAAGGGAAAACCTATGATGTTGCCATCCTGGACATGATGATGCCAAAAATGGATGGAAAACAGCTTGCCCTGTTGATCAAAGCGGACAAACGGCTTGCTGACACCCGCATCATCATGCTCACCTCCGGGGGGGTGCGCGGAGACGGCGCTCTAATGAAAGATATCGGTATTGACGCTTATTTCAACAAACCCATCAAGCAATCGGATCTTTACAATGCCATCATCTCCGTATTGGGGGTTTCCTGGGAAGAAGAGGGTAAAGGGGCAGAAAAAACCGTCATCACCTGCCATACGCTCAAGGAATATAAAAGACAGGCAACCCGTATCCTTGTGGCCGAAGACAATACCATCAACCTGAAAGTTGCCATTCATCAGCTGAAAAAATTCGGATACTCTGCAGACACGGCTAAAAATGGAAAGCAAGCGGTAAAAGCCGTGGAATCGGCACCCTACGACCTGATTCTCATGGATGTTCAAATGCCGGAAATGGATGGGTACGAGGCCACACGAGCCATAAGAGCAATGACGGATGCCAGAAAAGATATTCCCATCATCGCCATGACGGCCAATGCCATGAAGGGAGATCGTGAAAGATGTCTGGCAGCCGGCATGAACGATTATATCTCCAAGCCGGTCAAACCTGAAAACCTGATTAAAACCATCACCGCCTGGATCAACTAGCCTGTTCCCAGGGCCTTTTTTTATCCGGAATTTGACAAAAATTCAATATTGCTTATCTTTTTTGTCAACCAACACCCATAATGCTTTTGAATGGAGACAGATTCCCATGGCAGATCAAACAATCACCCTGGCCGTAGACAATATGAGCTGTGGTCATTGCTCCGGAATGGTGCAAAAAACCCTGGAAGCCATCCCTGGCCTTTCAGACATTTGTGTGGATCTTGGGGGAAAAAATGCAAAATTTTCCACCCAGGACCCGGCTCTTGTGGAACAGGCCATTGAAGCGGTCACAAAGGCCGGGTATCCGGCCAGCCTTAAGTAAAGCGAACGGTCCTACAATAGACCGGACAGATCAAAGCTTTCCGATTTATTGATGGTCAGAATAAACCGCCTGAGCAGGTCTTTGTTAAAACAATGGGACATACCCTTGTCCCGGAGCTTGCTCCGGACTTCCACCCTTTTCTGGGCCTCTTCCTCCAGGATTTCCCGTTCCCGAAGGCGGCGGAGTTTGGCCTCGTAGTCATCCCGGACAATGGCGACCACAGGAATTTTAAGATTTCCATCGACCTCGGCTTCAAATTGTCTCAACAGCTCCAGGTAGGGGTTTTCTCCTGCCATGATCTTCAACGCCTCATAAGGTGTTCTTGCAGGCTTGTAGGGCCGCTTTGAGGTCAGGGCATCAAACACATCGGCGATATGACAGATTTTTGCAATCAGGGGGATCTGATCACCGGACAGACCACAGGGATAGCCGCTGCCGTCCTCATTTTCATGGTGGTATAAAATGGCCTGCATGGCAGACCGGGGCAATTGGGTTTCGAACAGCAGACTGGTGGAATAGGCCGTATGGGATTGGATAAGGACATACTCAATGTTGCTCAGCTTGCCTGCTTTATTGATCACATGCCTGGGAATTTTTATTTTCCCAATGTCGTGGAGAAAGCCTGCCACGGTCGCCTGGATCATAATATCCCTTAATTGTGACTTGGTTTGCACCCCGAACAGTTCTTTGTTGGAATTGATAAAGGTCGCCGTCAGCCACCCCACTTTGATCGAGTGGGTATGGGTTTGATAATCATGGCCGATGAGATCGGCAATTCCTTTCAAGGATTCAATGTCCGAGATAAACTCCATGGCCTGGGAAATCAGTTTTTCGATATTTTGAACCACCTGGAGGCAATCGTGCTTGGAGGCAAAATTTGCGGCAAAGGATTCGTTAATCACCTGTGTAGAGAGGGTTGTAAGGGTCTGGGTTTTCTTTCTGACGTCAATCTCGCCATGATTCAGGATAAATTCCAGGTTGTTTTTAACATATTCGGTATAATTTGGGCTCTGATTTTTATGGATATAAACCGTGTCCCATGACCGCAGCAGTTCCATGAGACGGTTTTGGGGAATGGAACGGGAATCTGTCAAAAGACATCGGAATCTATACAGCCCTTTTTTATGGAGATACCGGTCGAACAGAGAAAAATCCATCAGATACGCGGGATTGATCGATACCGGATCGATTGCGATAAATGAGCTGCCGTCATCAAAATACTCAGATTGAATGTCCATGTGGGTCCAAACGCTTCATCCATACCGGTTAAAATTTTTTATCTCCAAGGTATGATTCTGATATCTTTACCAGGATATAACCGCCATGTAAAGGTCTGAAAAATTTTATTGACAAAGTTGAGCGGTTTGTTTATCGTTCATAGGCGATAAACGATAAGTGAAGAAAACAGAGGGGAATCAACCGATGGACACAATTGATCTTGCAAAAATATTCAAGGCCCTGGGACACCCCACCCGGATAAAAATAGTGGAGCACCTCATCCGCATCAACACCTGTGTGTGCGGAGAAATCGTCAATATTTTCCCCTATTCCCAGTCCACCATCAGCCAGCACCTGAAGCTGCTCAAAGCATCCGGGATTGTCTGCGGTGATGTGGAAGGGCCCAAAACCCGATTTTGTGTTGATAAACAGGTATTAAACCAGATAAAAAATTATGTTGACCGCTTATAAGACAAAGGGACAAAAAACAGCCATGAAAAACGTTTCAGACACCCCCCCGGAAAAACACCCCCCCTCTTCTTGTCTGTCCACCTCAGGCGTGACACTCATGCCCGCCATGGACAAAACAGACAGCAATTGCTGCGGCCCTGTCCCCAATTTTATATCCGTCCACGAAAAACCGGGATACAGCCTGTGCGCCTATGTGGAAGATTTCATCACCACGGATCTAGGCCCAGTACCCCGGATAAAGACAAGACTGGGGCTCCGGGACCGGGTCTCAACCGTCCTTGTCCGGTGCGGAATCAACCGTTACCAATACAAGGTGGCCCCCGGACTTTATGGCCTGGGGTCTCCCGACAAAAATTCAGAGGTGCTTGTCACCGCCAACTTCAAACTGAGCTTTGATCATTTGCGAAGGGAACTTTCCGGCCAGAACGCCTGGATACTGGTCCTGGATACCAAAGGGATCAATGTCTGGTGCGCTGCCGGAAAAGGAACCTTTTCCACCCAAGAACTGGCAGACCGGATTCACAGCACAAATCTTGATAAAATAGTGGACCACAGGCGGGTCATTGTCCCCCAGCTGGGTGCCACAGGGGTATCGGCAAGGCGTGTGAAAAAAAAATCCGGATTCCGGGTGGTCTATGGCCCGGTGCGGGCTGCGGACATCCCAAAATTTCTGGAAAACCATAGGAAAGCAGACCCGGCCATGCGGACCGTGACCTTTAGTTTTGTGGAAAGAATTGTCCTGACCCCGGTGGAACTGCAGATTGTTCTCAAACCGGCAATGATCGCAGCCCTGGTCTTACTGGTGATCTCGGGTATCGGACCCGGCGTGTTTTCCTTTTCAGATGCCGGATCCCGGGGGCTTGCCGCCCTTGCCGCCCTTATCTTGGGCATAGTGTCAGGCGCTGTCATCACCCCGGCCCTTCTGCCCTATATCCCTGTCAGGGAATTTGCCCTCAAAGGGGGAATTATCGGCAGTCTGGCCGCCTTTTTCATGATAGGCCTCATGCCCTCGGCCAGTGCTTCCTTCTCAAGCGCCCTTGCCCTATTTTTGTTTTGTGTGGCCATCAGTTCCTTTCTGGCCATGAACTTTACCGGCACCACCCCTTTCACCTCCCCGTCAGGAGTTGAAAAGGAAATGAAACGCTATATCCCGGTGCAGCTGGCCAGCCTTGTCCTGTCCGCAGGGCTCTGGCTTTACTCAGCCTTTTAAATCAAGGAGATAATTTCCCATGAAAGCGTTCAGATATTTAGACGCGGTTTCCACCCTTTTGCTGGACACACAAAAGTGTATCGGCTGCAGCCTGTGCACAGAAGTCTGTCCCCACCATGTGCTGGAGATGCACAACACCAAGGCTCAGATCGTGGATTTTGATGCCTGTATGGAATGCGGTGCCTGTGTGACCAACTGCCCCTCCGGAGCCCTGACGGTCAACCCCGGGGTTGGCTGAGCCTCCTATATTATCCAGGTCTGGATAAAGGGCAAAGAAAATGCATCCTGCGGAGATGGCGGGTGCTGCTGACAATTTTTGCTACATTTTTTTATGCAAAACAATTTTGGCCATTTTTTTTTACGTAATCTTAAATTCAGGATTTCAACCAAAACCGAGAACACCATGGCAAAATAGAGGTACCCTTTGGGGACGTGAACACGTAGCTGCCCAATCTTCTTCTGTAAAAGGTCTTTTTAGCTCCATGAAAAGACCTTAACATATAGAAAAACAAAAATCTAGATTTTTTTGTAATAATTTCAATTAGTTGAAAAAACTAAAATGGGGTGTGATTTCAAGCGGTTACATCACCCCACTTACCCCGTGAATGGATACGATCTTTTTTATCCTTGGCCGGGGCGGTAAGGATAGATGAATATCTCTTTTCAAAATACTTGTGTAAAAGTGTCTGATCCCTGAAAAGTGAACATTGCATACGTTCCAGGCCAAACGCTTTTTTTTGAGCATATGCAGCAGATACTCCTGAACCTGGTCGTCGGTCAAAAGATCAGGTGATGGCCGGTAATACTGGGCCAGCAATTTGACCGCATTGATGTAAGCTGTACTTGTCTTGGGCGAGTACCTCCTTAGAATAAGATGATTTTCAAATTTGCGTCTGAGTTCCGTCATTTTGACCTCCTGAAAATTAGGGTAAATGTTCAGGAGATGATGGAACAACAAAAAATAAATATAAAGGGTAAATATACGGTTAGAGCTGCCCTTCCTTCCGCGAAGCGGTTTTGTTCAACGCCTGCATGAGGGGCTTTGCCCGACGCGAAGCGGCGGGTGAAGCCCCTCTCGATGCATATGTTAGCCAATTGATTTGTACATTTTAATTACGTTATTAAACGACCATCCAACTATTTTGTTGATAGGCCAAATTTTGGAATGTTTTTCAACTACAAATCCAATTTTCTTATAAAGAGCAATTGCTTTAGGGTTAGAATCTACCACCTCCAAAGTTACTTTATGAGCTCCATCTTTTTCAGATCGTGAAAACAGTTCATCTAGTAGTTTTGTTCCAATACCTTTTCCTCGCGATGAACCATCTACTGAAATGCATTCAATATGGATTTCTTTCTCGATAGGCTGATAATCGAATAATGATAACAGAGCTAACTTCACTAATCCTTTTACTGGCCCATATACCGCTTTAAGCTCAGAAAACGATATGTCAATGAAACTTTCATTTCCGTATTGAATTGCCAAAATCCCAACTAGTTTTCCATTTTCTAGAGCAGAAATACACTGATAACTATTTATGCTGGACTCAATCAGGTTTTGTGTTTTTTCACCTTTGCCAAGTATTGGAAAAAACTTTGATCCAAAAGCATCCAAGAAAAGTTTGGTTGCTGCGCCTTTATGTTCAATAGCTAGTCGATTTTGTATTTTAATCATGACTATATTTACTGGCTAACGTTTCCAAATAAGCGGTTTACCCGTCTTCATTTGGTTTGTTGTAATTAAGTATCGTCCCCTCTGGACTTCAGTTGGCAAAGAAGCTGCCCAGGCAGGTCCCAGGCCCGGAAAAGCTCGGAAAGATTTAGTGGGTGATGACAGATTAAATCCAGGGTCTTTGCTGCCTGCAGATCCTGGCTGTCCACAACCAGAACCCAGGCCCGGGCCAGCAGGTGCAAAAGATTCAAATGGGGTTTATGAACCAACGGCAGGGTGTCAGCAGAAGCCCCCAGGTGGAATTTGGCCAATGCCGGATCTTTTTTCAGGCAGGCAAGAAAGGTCATCCCCAGGCCAGCCATGAAAAAGGATTGTCCGTTTTCCTGGGCCCGGATAAGAAAGGTTTCGGCACGGCCGGGGTCGCCCGATGCAATCAAGATAACGCCCTTGAGGGCAAGGGTATTTCTGAACCGTGACAGGGCAAGACCTAACGCTTCTGAAATATCCAGGGCCAAATCGGTCAAGGCTTCAGCCCCGGTCAGGTCTCCTTTCAGCAGGGAGATCAGGCCCAGTTCCTCGTATGCGGCCATCATGCCTAAGGGTGCCCTGATCCGGCCAAAGGCGTCTGCAGCCTCCTGGAGGCGAAGGTGGCTTGATTCAAGGTTGCCCTTGCCCAGTTCGCAGATCCCGATATTGCACAGGGTCCATGCCTTTTTAATCGCATCGCCTCCTTCGCTCCCGGCCTTATGGCCCTGCCAGAAATATTCCATTGCCTTGTCCATCCGGCCCTGGGCCTGCCGGCACAACCCCATTCGGACCGTCACCCAGAAGGCCTGTTCAATGCCGGGATACGCCTTAAGACTCAGGCCAAAGAGGCGGATGGCTTTGTCCCATGCATTTTCTTTCTGGGCCACAGCCCCCATCAGCAAAAGGGGAAATGCCCGGCCGGACCGGTCTTTTTGTTTTACGGCAAGCCTTAAACACTGCCCGGCCATCTCCTTGAGCTCTGACGCCTGCCGGGCAGAAAGCCGCTGCCTTGCGGCCATATCCAGCCGGCAAAGGAGAATTAGGGCCATATCCGGGCAGGGTTCCGTACGGGCCATTTCCATGACAAGGACTTTGGCCGGTTGAAACAGGGCGCGGCTTTCATGGTACCGGGTATGCATGTCAAAATAGATGTATACACCCTTTGCAGCACCAAGCAGGGCAAAAAGATCTTTTTGGTCCACGGCTCTTTGCCATGCCTGACGGATATTGGGAAATTCCGCATCCATGTTTCTGCGGCAGGCCAACATGGCCTCACCGATCAAGCCGTGCTCATTTTCACGGGCCAGGGATAGGTAATGGTATTTATGGGCATCCAGTATTTCATCCTCTAGGCCGGATGCCGACAGGTGTTTTCGGGCATACTGCCTCAGCAAAGGATGCATTTCAAAACGTCCGGTTTCAGGATCTGCCCGGAGAAGCGACTTTCTTACCAGCCCCGTTGTCTTAAGTGCTGTGGTTTCCGGGTCCATTCCCGCAACCCGGGACACCGCCTTAAGCGTAAAGCTATGCTGAAAAGCGGCAAGCTTCATCAAAAGGTCTTTCTCTTTTTGGGCCAGACAGGACCAGGAGGTTTCAAATACAGCCGATATGCTCTGGTGACGTTCAGGCATATCCCGGATATCGGTCCTTAAAAAATTCAGGCTTTCCTGGATCCTGTCCGCAATTTCTCCCGGAAGGAATACATCCATCCATCCGGCTGCCAGTATCAGGGCAAGGGGCATGCCCCCGGTCAGGTCGCAGATCCGTGATATTGCCTGAAAATTATCCCTGTCCAGTTTCACATCCGGCCTGACCCTTTCGGCTGTGGAAAGGAAAAGGGCAACCGCATCCCAGGTTTCTTTTGCTCGGCCTAGGACAGCAGCCTTTTCACTGCCGGTCAAAAAAAACCTGGGACGGGAAAGGTCTGATATGCAGAAAAGATGTTCCCCTTCGAGCATGAGCCTGGTTCTTGATGTGACCAGGATTTTAAGAAAAGGGGCCTTTGCCAGCAATTCCAGAACAAGGCCTCCTGCCTGGGGCAAATGTTCGAAATTGTCCATCACCAGCAGGACTTTTTTTTGCCCCAGGAAATTAAATATCTGGTCTTCCAATCCGGTTTTTCTGTCCGAGGCAAGCCCCAGGGCCTTGAGCAGTTCGCCGGCAAGTTCGCCGGTTGACCTTAAGCCTGCCATCCCGATAAAAAATACCCCATGGGGAAAACCATCTATAAGCGTTTTAGCAAGCTCCAGGGCGAGCCGGGTCTTGCCGACGCCTCCCTGCCCGGTCAGGGTAAGAAGCCGTACTTCAGGTGCTGCCATTAGTCCTTCCAGGGTTTTTATTTCATCCTTCCGGCCCACAAAGCGTGTGGACTGGGCCGGAAGCCTGACCCGGGGCAGGGTTGCGGCTGATTTGAACTCCCCGTTCCTTCCGGCTTCCCGGATACGTTCCCCAAGTGCCCTTGTCTCGCCTTCAGGCAGGACGCCCAGTTCCTTTTCCAGCAGGGTTTTACATTTTTCATACTGGCGGAGGGCAACGCCGGGCTGCCCCGTTTTTGCATAAAGGCGGATCAACAGCCGCTGGGCACCTTCATCCAGGGGATCCAGGGCGGCCAGTTGCCGGGCATGGGAAAGCGCCTGTGAATATGCGCCCCGGCTCATCCCTGACCGGGTAAGGTATTCCAGGACTTCAGCAGCCCGCCGGCTTAGCCGTTCGGATTGTTCCATCTGCCAGTCCTCAAAATCCGGGGCATCTTTGAGAAAGAACCCCGAAAGAAAAAAAGGCTTGCAGATATGGGCCGCCCCTTCAAGCGCCCTGATCTGTTCCGATCTGGCCTGTTCCGGTTTGATCTGCTTTGGGCTGTCCCGCTTTTCCCCCCCCTTGCTCCGGGGAAGCACGGCGGCAAGTTCCAGGAACCGGTTCACATCCACCTGCAGGTTTTCATGGGGCACAAAACCGATGGTTTCCCTGTCAATGTCCAGCCAGAACTTGCCCAGCACCTTTATTATGAGCGAAAGAGCCTTGCGAAGAGATGCCCTGGATCTTGCCGGGTCGCTTTCCGGCCAGAACATGGTGGCCAGTTTTTCCCTGGAATGGGGTTTGGCGGTAACAGCCAGGTAGGCGGCCAATGCAACGGCCTTGCGCCGGCTGATCTTTACTGCCGTACCGTTCACACGGAAACACGGGGGACCGAAAAATAAAAATTCAATCTGGGTCATGGGCTGTTTCTCCTGGAGAAAACTTATATTATTCCCCCGGATTTGGCAATTTTTTAATTTGGGACGGTGGTGTCACGCTTTTGGGAACATAAAAGGAACGGTGGCCTGTTATTAAGAGCCTAATTGCCTGAAATTTTAAAAAGGAGATTTGCCAAATGATATCCCAATGGCTTCTGCCAGCGTCACTGACCCTAATATGCTGGGGCGTATGGAGCTTTATCCCCAAAATCACCACCCGGTACATCAGCCCCATGAGTGCCATGATCTATGAAGTTATCGGCGCCATCATTGTCGGGGTCGTAATTCTCACCCGCCTGGATTTCAGGCCGGACATCAATCCCAAGGGCATTTGTCTGGCCGTTGTGACCGGGATCGTGGGCCTTACCGGTGCCCTTGGTTTCCTTTTTGCCGTCAAGTACCAAAAGGTGTCTGTGGTGGCCATGTTCACTTCATTGTCACCGGTGATCACCCTTACTTTGGGATGGCTGGTTCTAAAAGAACCTATTACTCTGAAAGAGGGACTGGGCATTATCAGCGCCTTTGCAGCCATCTATTTTTTTGTAAATTAACTTTATTAGACCCGGATATTCATGACGTTTTAATGAAACCGGGCAAGACTTTTATCTACAGGAGTTCAGCATGAAAAGTACGATTGTGAAAAATCTCAGGCCAGAGTTCGAGCCGGTGGCAGTGGTTTGGAGCGATACCATTCCCGCCGGTGCATTCCAGTACAAAAATGGTAAATTCGGTTGTGTTCTCCATTTGTTCGCCCATGCCAGCACAGGCGGCAAAATTGCCGGCGGCAGTCGCGAGAGCATCATCTGCACAGGCGGTCGCGCGGCGTTGGGTTTTGGGACCGATTTCGATGCATCGGATGAACAGTTGGATCTGTATACCGCCTTGTTTAGTAAGGGGCATAAATCAGCAGAAAACAGGACCGCATATCAAGCAACAATAGAGGCCGCGCCTAAAAACTGGCGATCCATGTACGAGTATGGCGAGCGCAGGCATTGTAGTTCAAAATCGGCCAGGGAATGGATTCTTCATGAATTTCCGCGCTACAATATTCCGTACAGGTACGTTCTGTTTAAACCTTTAAGCCGCACCTCTTTTAATGAGAATATCCGCACCGTAATATTTCCGGTAAATCCGGTTGAGTTTTCAGGTCTTGTAACGCTTGCAGGGTCGGTCATGCAAGGGACCGACCCTGTCCGGGCACCCCAGGGCACAGATTGTTGCAGTATATCCGCTTTTGCCTATTCCGAGGCAGAATCAGCGTCCCCCAGGGCCGTGCTGGGTATGATGGGGACCGATGGCCGGGAGGTCATGCGCAAGCGTTTTCGAGACGATATTCTGACACTTACCCTGCCTGCGCCCCTCTTCCTTCGGATGGAACAGGAGGCAGACGACTGCGTTTTTCAAATCCCTTCATGGAAAAAGCTGGTTGGGCTTTGATATCAATGGTGTTCAGGGTAAGGGCAATGGCGATCAGTTTTTTTTAAGCCCTGTCTGATCGGGAAGCAATGGACCCAAGGAAGCCTTGTTATCACTTTTCCATAGGGTTGGTTTCTTACATTCAGGCCATTGGGATCATAATCAATAACCTAGGCGGCACAAGAACACTTGATTTAGTTCGCTTGAGCGCCTGACTCTATAATGCGCTGCGGCCAGGGGATGGAATCCGCAGCGCATTGTCGAGGGCGCGCAACGTCCTCGACAACTAAAAGCGTTTTTTAATTAAATTAGTTAGTTATATAGAGGAAAAAACGGGAATTCTAATTGTCGTTGAAGGGAAAAAATAATTGTCGTTGATCACGTCCTTTTAAGTTTAATCAAAATGATGTGCGGACCTGGGTATTAATTATTATCCGACAGCCAACCGCATACCCTGAAAATTTTAATGATATCCAGCCGATTTGAATGCAGGTCGGATAAAATCCGAAAATCAACTTTATTTGGAAATAAGCATTCCCGGATTGAAAATGCAAGAGGAAACTCTATACACTGATAAATTTACAAAACATGCGCGGATCATATGAAGGGCTTTGGGTGCGATTGACTGTGCCGGGCAGAAAGGACTACCATTGATTAGAATGCCTGATGAACTTGTTCGGGAACTTGATTCAGTTGCAAAAACAACAGAAAGATCAAGTCAAAAGGATATTAGACAAAATAGAAACAGATTTGGCCAGCAGTCCAGAGCTGTTCCAAGAGTTGAAAGGCAAATTTGCCCGATTGCATAAATATCGAGTTGACGATTATAGAATACTATTTGCTATTATTGAGAATAAAACTGTTTTGGTTCTCAGAATCAAACATAGAAAAAAATCCTACAAATAGTCTGAGATAACAAGTCGTTGCTGCGGACCACAAGGGGCGAGTCCATTATCCCTGTAATGGATTTTTTTCTTTAAAATTTTCAGGCCACAAGATCTTTCCATACCTTCATATTCACCCACAGAAAATTGCCGCACCATAACGCCCGTCACCCCGGCCAGGAGAATTTTTTCTTGACAAAAGTGTTTAGCAGGTATACACATTTCCCATGAATTGCCACAAACAAAAAATTCATGGAAAGTTTCAATCCATCCTGGCACTGGCCCTTAAACTGGATAAAAGACCCAGGCAGTTCGGCACAGGCCATGTCCTTTCCCACTCGGAGATCCATATGGTGGAGATCATCGGCGACAATAAAAACCTGAGTGTCACCGATATCGGGAATCTGATCGGAATCACCAAGGGAGGCGTCTCCCAGGGGTTGAAACGGCTTGAAAAGAAAGGGCTGACCACCAAAAAACCAGATCCTGAAAATCTGTCCCGGTCCATTGTCTATCTGACAGCCAAGGGGAATATGGCCTATTGGGCCCACAAGCACTGGCATGAAACGATGGACGGAGGCTTCAGTCATTACCTTCGGGATCTTGACCCCAAAAAAACCGAGGTGATTGTTGATTTTTTAACCCGGGTGGAAGATTTTCTCGTCCGCAGAAATCTGTCATCTGAATAACATTTTTTTACCAAAGGCGTATACAAACTAAACACTATAATTTCAGGAGGCCCAATGTACAACAAAAACTTCAAGGGGGATGTCTGCAGCCACTCCCATTCATTTTTCCTGGATAATTTCATCCGCAGGATCATCCAAAACCCCAAAAAAATCCTGGACGGCTATATTCAAAAGGGATATACCATTGTGGACCTTGGATGCGGTCCGGGCTATTTTTCCATTGACATGGCCAAGATGGCGGGGAAAACAGGAAAGGTAATTGCCGTTGACCTGCAAAAGGAAATGCTGGAAAAGGTGAAAAAAAAAGCCGCAAAGGAAAACCTGGCCGACAGGATACAGCTTCACAATTGCGCCCAGGACCGGATTGGTCTCAACCAGGGGACACAGGCTGATTTTATTCTGGCCTTTTATATGGTCCATGAAACCCCTGACACAGGCGCCTTCCTGGAGCAGGTAAAAGAAGTGTTGCGGCCCGGCGGCCTGTTTCTCCTGGTGGAACCTGTTTTTCATGTATCAAAAACCCAATTTAAGGCCATCATGGAAACCGCCATAAAGGCAGGATTCATCCTGGTGGACACACCGAAAAAAAAAGGGGGAAGAAGCCTGTTGCTCTCAATTTAATCGGGCTCCTTTAAAGACGAATACATGGCCTCAATGATATCCTTGAATCTTTGGTTGACAATTTTTCGTTTGATCTTCATGGTGGGCGTCATTTCCCCGTCTTCTTCATAGAGGCGTTTGGGAAGAATGGTGAATTTCCGGATGTTTTCCACCCGGGCAAGGGTCTGGTTCACCTGCTGGATCTCCCGGTCAATCAATTGGATGATGGCCGGATGCTGGGTCAGGTCCCCATAGGTGGAAAACTGAATCTTGTTGTCCTGGGCAAACTTCATAACATTGTCTTCATCGATCATTACCAGGCAGGACAAAAACTTCCGATTATCGCCAATGACCACTGCATCATTGATATGGATGCTGGCCTTGAGCTTGTTCTCAATATACTGGGGCGTAATGTTCTTGCCCCCGGCCGTAACAATGATATCTTTTTTCCGGTCCGTAATCCTTAGAAACCCTTCTTCATCAAGGGCCCCCACATCCCCGGTTAAAAGCCACCCGTCCCGGAAGCTCTCGCGGGTTGCAATTTTGTTTTTATAATACCCCTTAAAAACCCCTGGGGATCGCACCAGGATTTCTCCGTCCGGTGCGATTTTGAGCTGGGTTCCCTCCAGGGCCTGGCCCACGGTGCCGAACCGCACCCGGCCTTCGGGGGAAAGGGTGGTGACCCCTGTGGCTTCGGTCTGGCCGTACCCTTCGATGAGATTCATACCAATGGACTGGAAAAACCGCAGCACTTCCTGGGAAATGGGGGCAGCCCCGGAATAGGCCACCCGAATCCGTTCAAAGCCCAGCCGCTCCTTGAGTTTACGAAAAACCATAAGATTGGCCAGAAAAAAAAGAATGCGGTGTCCCAGGGGAATCGGCTGAAAACGCATAAGCCTGTCCGCACGCAGCGCTCCTATTTTAAGGGCCCCATGAAACACCAGCCGCTTAAACCAGGTGGCATCGGCCATCTTGATCATCACATTGGAATAATATTTTTCCCAGATCCGGGGCACGGCATATCCCACGGTGGGGGAAACCTCGATCATGTTCTGCAGAATGGTATCCGGTTTTTCCACAAAATTGACGGTATAGGCGTATCTTATGTGGATGAACACGGTAAAAAGCCGTTCGAAGATGTGACACAGGGGCAAAAAGGAGAGCACCTGGTCTGTGGTGCAGAGGACATTGGTCCGGGCAACGGCCCGGGCCATCCAGGTCACGTTCCCATGGCTCAGCTCAGCGCCTTTGGGCGGGCCCGTGGTGCCCGAGGTATAGATCAGCACAGCCGTATCTTCGGGCAATACCATTGCCCCGCGGTCAGCAAACAGGTCCGGGTGGGTCTCACAGACCGCTTTCCCTTTTTCCAGCAGGGCCTCAAAGGTCATGACCTGGGGGTCTTTAAACTGTTTGAGCCCCCGGGTATCCCAGACAATCACCTGTTTTAACAGCGGTGTTTTATCCTTGAACATGAGCCACTTGTCCAGCTGTTCTTCGTTTTCCACAAACAAAAACCGGGCATCACAATGGGTCACCACATATTCCACCTGGCTCCAGGCATTGGTGGCATAAATGCCGACACTGACACCGCCCACACATTGGATCCCCATATCTGCCATGACCCATTCTGCGGCATTGTCCCCGATGATACAGGCGGCGTCTCCCCTTTCAAATCCCATGGAAACAAGTGCCGTTCCCACCTGCCGTGCCCGTTCATGGTAGTGTTTCCAACTGATATCCTGCCAGAGTCCTAATTTTTTGGTCCGCAAGGCCACCCGGTCCTGATGGCGGTCCACGGTTTCATTAAAGATCTGGGGAATGGTTTGAACACTATCTGTGGTCATCGCCATGCTTTTTTCCTCTTCCATCGTTGAAAGCCCTTGGCTGAAATTTCCGATTGAATGCCCAGATAGAACTCCCTGACATCCGTGTCATCCAGAAGATCCCTGGAGGCCCCTTTCTTGACAAACCGCCCGTTTTCAAGGATCAAACCCGTATTGGAGATGGAAAGGGCCATCCTTGCATTCTGTTCCACCAGAAGAATGGTCACCCCCTTTTGGTTGATCTCCTGGATAATGGCAAAAATTTCTTTGACCAGAATGGGGGAAAGCCCTAGGGAGGGTTCATCCAGGATGAGCAGTCGGGGCCTAAGCATCAGGGCCCGGCCCATGGCCAGCATCTGCTGTTCCCCGCCGGACAGGGTCCCGGCCCATTGGTTGCATCTTTCCCGCAGAGCCGGAAAATAGGTGTACACCTGTTCGATATCGGCGCGAATACCGGCCCTGTCTTTCCGAAGATAGGCGCCGATGCGAAGGTGTTCCTGGACCGTGAGCTCGTTAAACACCTGCCGGCCTTCGGGCACATAGGCTATGCCCATGCGGACAATTTCATGGGTATCCCTGTGGTGGATCGGCTGCTGGTCAAACACAATCCTGCCCTTGTCCGGCTGGTCATCAATGAGCCCCATCACTGTTTTTAAGATGGTGGACTTGCCGGCCCCGTTGTTTCCAAGGATAGCGGTGATACTGCCCTGTTCCACGGTAAAGGAGGCCCCCCGAATGGCATAGACCAGATCATAATAGGTTTCAATATTGTTCACTTCAAGCAGAGGGGACACCTTTATTCCTCCTGGCCGATATAGGCCGCAAGCACTTCCGGGTTTTTCTGGACATCTCCGGGCCTTCCCAGGGTGATGGGTTTGCCGAAATTGATGGCCAGAACCCGGCTGGAAATGTCCATGACCATTTTCATGTCGTGCTCGATGAGCAGAATGGAAATGCCCAGATCGTCCTGGATATCCTTGATCCAGAAGATCATGTCCTGCTTTTCCTGGCTATTCATGCCGGCACAGGGTTCGTCCAGCAGGAGAAGTGAAGGCTCCAGGGCCAGGGCACGCCCCAATTCAATCAGTTTTTGGGTTCCATAGGGCAAGGCACCCACCAGGGTGTTCCTCACATTCTGAAGCTCCAGCAGGTCAATGATTTTCTCCACGGCGCGTCTGTGGACGATCTCTTCTTTTGCGGCAAAGGACTTGGCGCCCCACATGGCCATCCCCCTGAAAAGACCGCACCGCATGTGGATATGACGGCCCAGCATGATATTTTCCATGGTGTTCATGTGGGAGAACAGCTCGATGTTCTGAAATGTTCTGGCAATCCCAAGGCGGGCGATGGCATCCGGGGGTTTGTTTTCAATGGCATGATCCTTGAAACAGATCTTCCCCTGGTCCGGCCGGTAAAGCCCGGAAATACAATTGAACAGGGTGGTCTTTCCGGCGCCGTTGGGACCGATCACCGAAAAGATTTCCCCTTTTTCCATGGTAAAACCGATGTCTACAAGGGCCTTGATACCCCCAAAGGAAATGGACAAATTGCTGACACTAAAAAATGGGGTTTCCATTGGGCTCCACTTTATTTAAGTTCCATCCAGTCGGTCAGTTTCTTGGCTTTCCCATCGGCAAGGCACTGGACTAGAAAAGTCTGGGTGCCGCCCTGGCGGCTGTACATATCATTGACATCAAAGGGTTTGTAACTGATCATGGGGCCGATGCCCTTGAACCCATTTATCTTTTCCATTTCAGCCACAAATTTTTCCCTTGTCAGGTCCCGGCCTGCATTTTTCAGCGCCTGGATCATGGGTTCCGTAAAGATGATACCGGCAGCATAAAACAACCCCCAGCGCTCACTCTTGGCGGCATATGCCTCAAACACCTCTTTCTTATATTTGACAATCCCTGGGTGATCGGAATCGGTCAATTCACCAAAGGTGGCGCAGATAACCCCTTCCCACAATCCCTTTGAAATTTCGTTCATCAGAACAAAATCCGAACAGGTGGAGGTGCTCATGAACTGCGGGGCAAACGCCATGGCCTTGGCAGTTCCCACAATGCGAACCGCATGTCCCACCGTGGTCCACAACAATACCATGTCGGCATCGGACTTCCTCAGCTCCATCAAATGGGGCTTCATGTCGGTATCTCCCTTTTCCACGGGCACCCGGGCCACCAGTTCCATATTGTGTTTTTTCAATTCTTCAATGGCACCGTCAAGGCCGTTTTTTCCATATTCATCATTGAGGTAGGCCACGGCGATCCGTTTTTTACCCAGGGTCTCAACCGCATATTTCACCAGGGCACGGGCTTCGAGAAAATAAAGGGGATAAACAGCAAACAAATATTTTTCAGGGGGGGTCACCCAGCTGAGAGAACCGGCAGACGGTCCCACCCAGGGGATCTTGTTTTCCATGAGATAGTCTTTAACGGCAAGGCCGGGAGAGGTGCCGACACCGGAAGCCCAGGCAAAAATCCCCGTGCCTTCCTGGAGTTCTTTTACCCCTGCTTTGGTCTTGGCCGGGTTATACCCGTCATCAAACATATGATAGACAATTTTCCGGCCATGGATCCCGCCGGTCTCATTAATCCATTTAAAATAATCCCCGGTCCCCCTTGCCACAGAACCCCAGGCCGCGGCCGGTCCTGTCTGGGGACCCCACTGACCGATGTGAATCTCTGTGTCGGTAACGCCCTCTCCTGCCTGGACACTCCAGGTAAACCCCAGTAAAAAAGCAAGACAAATCCCCAAAATAAACTGTACGCTTTTGTTCATTTCTTCCTCCTTTTACCTAAATTTTTATTACCCCTTCCTTTCTCACACTTTTTTCACATAATGTTTTGCAAAAAGTCCGCTGGGCTTAAAACACAGGACCAGCACAATAATGGCAAAGGCCACCACGGATTTAAATTCAATGGAGATATATCCGCCAAAAAGATTTTCAATAATACCCAGCATATAGGCCGCAATAACCGCTCCCGGCAAAGAGGTCATCCCGCCCATGACGGCAGCGGCAAACCCCTTGAGCATGGGGTCCCACATCATATAGGGGTTCATGATAACCGGAGAAATCAAAAGACCGGCCGCAGCCCCCACCACAGAGGAAATGGCCCAGGTCATCATCATGATCCCATGGGTTCGAATCCCGACGATCCTTGCGGCCACACTGTTTTGCTGGGTGGCCTTCATGGCAAGGCCCAGGCGTGAATATCTGGAAAAGAAATAAAGCCCCCCCATGAGCAAAAGAGCACTCAGAAGTGTCAAAACATCCAGCTTGCTGATAAAAATCCCCTTGATAATGAAGCTGTCATAGGGGCCGATGGGAAAGGGCATACTTTTTTGTTCGGCACCGAATTTCCAGGAAACAAGGCCCACCAGCACCATTTCAAGGCCGATGGTAATAACGATCATGCCCAGGACATTGGGGTTTTTTGCCCGGCGAAGGACGGCAAACTCCAAAAAACAGCCCAGGGCTGCCGCAAAAACAAAGGTCATAAAAAAGGCGGGCAGAAGCGGTATGTTAAATGAAGTTAAGAGCATCATGGCAAAAAAAGAGGCGGCCAGAGCCATTTCCCCCTGGGCGAAATTGGGGACTTCAGATGTTTTGTAAATAATCACCATGGCCAGCCCCATGAGGGCATAGGAACTGCCCACGGCAAAACCGCTGACAATCATCTGAATTAAATCAACCATTCCGCCTCCTAAAGGTAAACGCGTGGTAAAGAAAATCTTTGCCTAAAAGGGCCAGGTCCGCCAATACCGCTTGGTTCTCAGCCAGACACCGTAAAGCCCCAAGGGCTCAAACAGCATGATCAGAATCATGATGGACCCAAACACAATAAACTGGATATTGGAGACCCCGGTAATGGAAAACCAGGATCGGGAAAGATGCTCCAGCCAGTCACCCACATAGGGAATATCCAGGATATTTCTCAACTTCAAATCCAGCCAGCACAAGAGAGTGGCACCGGTGATGGCCCCCATCATCGACCCCAACCCCCCCACCACCACCATGGCCAGAAACATGATGGACATCATCAGGGAAAATATTTCAGGTTCGATAAATTTCAGGACAAAGGCATAGAGTCCGCCGCCGATACCGGCGTAAAAAGCAGACACGGCAAAGGCCAGGGTTTTATAGGCGACAATGTTGATCCCCATGGTCCGGGCGGCAATATCAGCGTCTCTTATGGCAATAAAGGCCCTTCCCACACGGGTTTTGATCAGGTTTCGCATGAACAGCAGCAAAAAAATCGTCAGGGTGATCAGCAAAAAATAAAATTCTTTGTCCGTATCAATGATCCAGGGGCCCATGACAATATCCGGGGCGTGGAGCCCTTCCCGCCCCCCGAAGAATTCGATCCGCCCGATGACCTGGGTAATGGTCAGCCCGAATCCCAGGGTGGCAATGGAAAGATAGGGACCTTCAAGGCGCAGGGCGGGCAGCCCCAGCAGAAACCCAAACCCCGCAGCCACAAGGGCGGCACCGGGCAGGGCCACTAAAAAGGGGAAACCGGCCTTTGCCATGAGTGTCACGGTGCCATAGGCGCCAATGGCAAAAAAACCTGCATGGCCCAGGGAAATCTGGCCGGTATATCCCACCAGAAGATTGAGACCTGCGGCCACAATGACATTAATGGCAATATAATTGGCCACATAGATATAATAATTGTCCACGAACAAAGGAAACAGATAAAGAAAAGACAGGAGGCCTGCAAACCAAAGGCCGGCCACAGGCGACAAGATCAAGCGAACATCCTCGTAATAATCCCGTTTCATATCCATGGATACACCCCTTATTCGAAGTTCAACGGACCGGCAAGATGGTATAGTCTACTTATTTTTTATCCAGGTTCCTTGTCAAGTAAAAAAATAAGTCCCAAACAAGACAGCTGTCTGTTTTGAAAATAAATTTGTTTTGTCCTGCCACATATTGTATGGTGATTGTTCATTCACTTTATTTAAAATATGATCATCATCTCGCTTCGGACCTGCAGCCATCAGGTCCATCCGACGATTAACGGGAATTTTTATGCCAGAGAAACCAACCTACGAAGCCCTGGAAAAAAGAATTCAGGCGTTGGAACAGGCCGCATCTGACCGCAACGCAATTGAAGACGCATTAAAGGCCAGTGAAAAAACATACCGAACCCTCATCGAAGAGGTCCAGGACCTGTTTTACCGGACCGATCTTGATGGCCGAATTACCTTTATTTCCCCTTCGGTTTACGCGCTTTCAGGGTATACGCCGGAAGAGGCCATCGGCATGGAAATGGCCCCCAAAGTATATGTGCGGCCCGAAGAAAGAAAACAGTTCTTACAAGCGCTTCAAAAAAACGGGGCTGTTCACAATTTCGAGGCCCAATTAAAGCGCAAAGACGGCAGTCTCTGGCAGGCCTCCACCAATGCCCATTTCTATAAGGATGAGACCGGTACCATTCTGGGGGTGGAGGGCATTACCCGGGATGTCACGGAACGCCACCGGGCCCAAGAGATTAACCATGTCCTGTTTGCCATTTCAACTGCCGTAAACACCACCCGAAACCTTTCGGATCTCTATCCGTCCATCCATGCCTCCTTGAGCCGCATCATGGATGTGACCAATTTTTTTATTGCCCTTGTGGACCCAAAAAAACAGACCCTTTATTTTCCCTATCATGTGGACACAGAAGACTCCGATTTTTTTCCCATCACCCATTTTAATCCGGACACTTCCCTAACCGGCCTGGTGGTGTCCCAACGCCGCCCCCTTTTATTGGAAAAAAAAGCCCTGGAAGACCGGGCCGGCCGGAACGGGGTTTGGGGTCCTGTTCCCCTAATCTGGATGGGCGTTCCCCTCATTATCAGAGACCAGGTAATTGGGGTGATGGCGGTGCAGAGCTATTTAAATCCCCATCTTTATACAAAACACGATCTTCAAATCCTTTCGGCGGTTTCTGACCAGGTGGCCCTTGCCATTGACCGCAAGTGCGGAGAAGAAAAAATTCTGGCATCTGAAAAACGGTTTCGCGAAATCATTGAGGCGGTTTCCGAAATATCCATCCAGGGATATGATGAGAATCGGCGGATCATCTTCTGGAATCATGCCAGCGAAAAACTCTATGGGTATACGAGGAAAGAAGCCCTGGGGAAAAAAATCGAAGCGCTTGTTATCCCGAAAGGCATGAGGGAACAGGTACTACGGCTTCATCACCGATGGGTTGAATTTGGGGAAAAGATACCGCCAGGCGAACTGATTCTTAAAAACAAGAAAGGAGAGGATGTGCCGGTTTTTTCTTCCCATATCATGCAAGAATCTCTTAACGGGAAGGAAATGTTCTGCATTGATATCGACCTGTCCCCCCTTAAACAGGCACAGCGGGAAAAAATACGGGCACAAAAAACAGCCGCCGAACATGAAAAAATGGCCCTGATCGGACAGATTGCCGGAAAAATGGCCCATGACTTTAACAATATTTTGGGGATCATCATGGGCAATGCCGAACTTTCGCTTATGACCTGCAAGGAAGCGGAAACAGCCAGAACCCTTGAACTGATATTTGAACAGACCCTCCGGGGCAAGAATCTGACCCGGAACCTTGTGGCATTTGCCAAGGACAAGGAACCCAAACGCGACTTCTTCCAGCTCGGTGAAAAAATCGACCTTGTGACCGGTCTATTGAAAAATGATCTTGCGGGAATCAACCTGACCAGAGAAGATAGTCCGGGGGTACCGGACCTGCTGGCCGACCCCGGAATGATCGAACATGCATTGGCAAATCTCTTACAAAATTCAATCCATGCCGTCAGCATTAATGAATCTCCCAGGATCAAGATAAGAACCCACGCCCTTGAGGGCACTATCTGCTTTGAGATTACAGACAATGGATGCGGAATTCCTCCGGAGGATATTGAAAATATTTATAAGCCTGCTTTCACCCTGAAGGGAGGCAAGGATATGACCGGCTCCTACAGAACCGATATCAAGGGAACCGGGTATGGAATGACCAACGTTAAAAAATATATTGACCTACACCAGGGAACTATTTTTGTTGAATCTCAATGGGGGGCCGGCACGAAATTTACGATTCATCTGCCGGTCATCAAAAAGCAGACAAGTCCTATAAAAACAAAACCTGTTCCCAAAATATGCTCCCACAAACACATTCTCATTGTGGAAGATGAACCGGCAATCTCAGAGGTGCAATCCAAAATACTCACCCAGGGCCCCGGCAACCATAGGGTTGATATTGCAGAAACCGGCAAGGCTGCCATGGCATTGTTGAAAAAAAACAACTATGATTTGCTGAGTCTGGATTATGTGCTTCCCGGTACCACCAATGGAATGGACATTTACAAATACGCCCGGCAGACAAACAAAACCATCCCCATCTTGTTTATCTCGGGCAATATCGATTTTTTAGAATCCATCAAACGGCTGAAAATGCAGGATCCGTGCATTGATCATCTGCCCAAGCCCTGTCAAAACATAGCGTACATGGCCCTCATAAATGAACTCTTTGAAAGAAAGCGTCCACCACAATGAGAAAACTGCTTGACACCCTGCCCGGATATGGTTTAGGTAGACAAATATAACAGGAGTGACCAACATGAATTTTTGCGAAACAGACAGATTTTATTTTTATTTTAGGTATTTTTTTTATACCGGTCTGCCTGTATTGCGCTTCATTTAATTTTTAATACCAAAAGCCGCAGGCAGCAACCGCCTGCGGCTTTTTGCTTTTTGGCTGTGGCGGTAAAAGACCTGCAAAGGAAACCGCCATGAAACAGACCTATGATGTCAATGTCAAAGAATTCAAACCCCTGACCTCCCCGTCCGCCATCAAGGATGAACTGCCCATCACCGATGGGGTGGCCCAAACCGTCATTGACGGACGAAAAGATGTGGAAAACATTTTGCTGGGAAAAGACAAGCGTCTCCTTGTCATCGCCGGCCCCTGCTCCATCCACGACAGTGATGCCGCCTTGGAATATGCCGAAAAACTCACCCTTCTCCGGCAAGAGGTCAAAAACAAAATCAATCTGGTCATGCGGGTCTATTTTGAAAAACCCAGGACCACCATTGGCTGGAAAGGCATGATCAATGATCCGAATCTGGACGCCTCTTATAATGTGGACCTGGGATTGCGGTCTGCAAGATCCCTGCTCATTCAAATCAATGCAATGGGCCTGCCCACGGCCACGGAAATTTTAGACCCCATCACCCCCCAGTATATTGCAGGCCTTTTGACCTGGGTGGCCATCGGCGCCAGGACCACGGAATCCCAAACCCATAGGGAAATGGCCTCGGGCCTGTCCATGCCCGTTGGGTTCAAGAACAGCACCGACGGCAGCCTGTCCGCCGCCATCAATGCCATGCAGGCCGCCAGCTCACCCCAGCATTTTCTAGGCATTGACCCCAATGGATTTGCCTCGGTTGTCAATACCAAGGGCAATCCCTTTGGTCATATCGTCCTCAGGGGCGGCACCACCCCCAACTATGACCCGGTTTCCGTGGGCAAGGCCCAGACCGGTCTCAGGGAAAAAGGGTTGCTGGATGCCGTGATGATCGACTGCTCCCATGACAACTCCGGCCAAAAATTCAAGGGCCAGTCCTTTGTGTTCAAAAGTGCTGTGGATCAACGCCTTGACGGCAATGACCGGATCATCGGCATGATGCTGGAAAGCAACCTCTTTGAAGGAAACCAGAAATGCTCCGGCAATGCCTGCAGCCTCAAATACGGGGTTTCCATTACCGATGAATGCATTTCATGGGAGAGCACCCTGGGCCTCATCCGCTGTGCCTACGGGAAATTGTAAGCCCTTGGGAGCCCTTGGGGTCAGGCTTGCGTTATTGCATTATGCACGCATAATGCAATAACGCAAGCCTGACCCCGCCCCCCCAACACCCTTCCTGACACCCCTGGTCGCAGTTTTGCGATCCCCCGATAAGGATGGCGCCTTGCCGTCTTTGGTCCTCCAAACCATAAGTCCTTGATTTTTAATTCTTATTTTTAATAATGTTTTCATTTTTCCTTCCTGGCACAGGCTTTGCTAAGCCTTGCTATAGAACTTTTTCGAAAACAAGCCGATTGTTGTTTTCAATGACATTAACCCGAACACCCCCCTTTGGGAGAAGCTTCAAATGATTTGCGTATTTGTTGGCAAGGATAAAACTGTATTTTCGAACCTGGAACAGGCGTTGATCCGGAACCATCTGGAAATCAAGTGGGTTGACACCGGAAAAAAATTGTTACCCCTGCTGGCCGATCAATCTGCCGATACGCCTGTGGGGCTTGTGATCATTGACGGAACCCTTCCCGGTGTCACTGCCAGAGATCTTGTGGAACAAGTGGTCATGGAAAATCCCATGGTCAATTGTGTGGCAACCAGCGCCCTTTCCCCGGAAGAATTCCACGAAACATTTGAAGGCCTCGGTGTCCTGATGCAGCTGCCCCTGAAACCCGATGAAAAGGATGCACAAAAACTGGTGGCCCATCTGAACAAAATAATGGGCATGACCGCTATCCCCGGTGCAGGAAAGGAGAATTCCGACAAATGATTATCAGCATAGCCAGCGGAAAGGGCGGTACCGGTAAAACCACGGTTGCAACCAACCTGTCCTGCTGCATTCCGGAGCCCACAACACTTCTGGACTGTGACGTGGAAGAACCCAACGCACATCTTTTCCTGAACCCGGACTTCACGGGCAGGGAAAATGTCATTGCTCCCATTCCTGGGATTGATGATGCCAAATGTACCCATTGCAAGAAGTGCATGGACATTTGCAGGTTCGGCGCCATTGCCGTGGTTGCGAAGAAGGTGTTGACCTTTCCGGAACTTTGCCATTCCTGCGGCGGCTGTATGGCCATTTGCCCCGAGGGTGCCATCAGGGGAAAAGACCGGATCCTGGGCATCATTGAGACAGGATTCGTTCATCCCCAAACAGGCCGTGGAAAAAAAATCCGATTTACCCGCGGCCTGATGGATATCGGCCAGGTTATGGCCCCGCCCATTATCCGACAGGTCAGAACCCATGCAGATCCCAAAGGCGTTACCATTATCGATGCCCCACCCGGCACCTCCTGCCCGGTTATTGCCGCCATGAAAGGGGCCGACTTTGTCCTTCTGGTCACCGAGCCCACCCCCTTTGGACTGTATGACCTGAGCCTGGCCGTAGAGACGGTAAAAATTCTGGATATCCCCCATGGCCTTGTCATCAACCGGGCCGGCATGGGCAATGATGATGTGAAGACCTATGCCCGAAAAGAAAAGATCCCGGTTCTCATGGAAATTTTCTTTGATCGAAAAATTGCAGCAGCCTATTCAAAGGGAGAATTGATCATCTCCTGCCTGCCGGAATACGAAAAAAAATTTTTAAGGCTCTACGATGACATCAAAACCCTGGTGGCACAAAGGAGGCAAGCCCGATGAAAGAGCTGGTTATATTAAGCGGTAAGGGCGGCACGGGAAAAACAAGCCTGACCGCTGCATTTGCAGGGCTTTCACCAAACATGATGCTCTGTGATACCGATGTGGATGCAGCGGATCTGCACCTGCTCATGGCCCCGGAAATCAGGGAAACTTGCGATTTTGTCGGCGGAAACCAAGCCATCATCGATCCTGACAAATGTGTGGCATGCGGGCGGTGCAAAGAGCTCTGCCGGTTCAATGCTGTAATCGAACACACCAATCCCTTAAGCTTTACAATTGATAGGATTGACTGCGAGGGATGCGGCGTCTGCGTGGATTTTTGCCCGGAAAAAGCCATCGATTTTCCCAGAAAAACCTGCGGCCAATGGTTTGTGTCAGATACACGGTTCGGTCCCATGATCCATGCCCGCTTAGGGCTTGCAGAGGAGAACTCCGGCCGTCTGGTGGCCCTGATCCGGGAAGAGGCCAGAAACAGGGTTAGAAAACAGCACCTTGATCTTATCCTCACAGACGGCCCGCCCGGAATCGGATGTCCGGTCATTGCCTCCATGGGCCAGGCAAATTGCATTCTCATCGTGGCTGAACCCACGGTATCGGGCATCCATGACATGAAACGGGTGGCACAATTGGCAGCCCATTTTAAGATACCGGCCATGGTCTGTATCAATAAGTTTGACCTGAATCCGGACCAGGGGCTTGCCATTGAGCAGATTGCCAGGGACAACAAAATCCACAGTGTCGGCAGAATTCCCTTTGACCCGAATTTTACAAAGGCCATGATCCGGGGGAAAACCATATTGGAAACCCATAAAGATTCAGATGCAAGCCGGGCCATACGCAAGATCTGGCAGACCATCATGGAAAATCCTGTCATGAAACAAGAAAGAATGCTGTAACTATAACTTTGGGGTCAGGCTTGGGTTGTTGCATTATGCGAGCATAATGCAACAACCCAAGCCTGACCCCAATACCCCAACACTTAAACAAAGGAGTCATCCAGTAATGAAAAACGGTAGAATTGCCATTCCCTCAAATGGAGAAGGCGGACTGAAAGGAACACGGGCGGGTCATTTCGGACATTGCGATGTGTTTACCCTGGTGGATGTAAAGGACGGTCAGATCAAAGAAATCACGGTCCTTGCCAATAAGGAACATGCCCAGGGCGGATGTATGGTACCGGTCAATCTTCTGGCGGAAAACAGGGTCAACGCCCTGGTGGTCGGCGGCATTGGCATGCGGCCCCTCATGGGATTCCGCCAGGTGGGCATTGATGTCTTCCATGACGACCAGCGGGCAGAAATCGAACCGGTTGTCCTGGACCTGATCCAGGGCAGACTGCCTCAAATCCAGAATGACCAGGTTTGCGGCGGTGGCGGCGGTCAATAGATCCCAGGACCGATTGGATTCTAATTTTACAAAGGAAGTTTACAATGAAAATTGCAGTAACGTCAAAAGGGAAAACCCTGGATGCCGAAGTGGACCCGCGATTTGGACGGGCCGCCCACATCCTCATCGTGGACACCGATACCCTTGAGTTTGAGGTGATGGACAATACTGAAAATAAAGACGCTTTTAAAGGGGCCGGCATCCAGGCCGCAGCCAGTATCTGCGACAAAGGGGTTGGGGTACTTCTCACCGGATTTTGCGGACCCAATGCCTATAAAACCCTTGAGGCAGCCGGCATTAAAGTGGCCAATGATGCGGATGGAACCGTTCTGGACGTAATTGGCCATTACAAGGCCGGCAAATTTGAATTTGCCACCGCCGCCAATGTGGACGGCCACTGGTAAACACACAAAAAAACTTCCAAAGCCCCCCTGAAGCCCTGTGGGGGCGGCACCTTGCCCCCTATCTATCCCCTATCTATAAAGGTGTCGTCCCCACAGGGCTTCAGATCCAATCCGGATGAACCATTTGACATCGCAAAAGCGTCTGTGCTAAAAATTGTAGGAGGATCGGTCCTGGTAATTTGATCACACCTTTAACACTACAGGAAAACCGCAATGGAACTGACAGATATTTGCCCCATGGAAACCTGGGAAGCGCTTGAGAATAATTTGTATACAAAATTTAATTTCCAGGGATCTGTATTTAATCCCAGGGGGATTCGCATCTCCCAGGTCAAAAACTGGAGCAATGACCTGTGCCCTGCCATTAAAGCCACAAAAAACGGCCAGAGTTATATCTGTTCCACGGCCCACATGAACATGAGCGCCATGGCAGAAAAAACCAAGGGTTTGGTCATGGAAGAGTGCGATGCCGGGTTTATCAAACTGGTGGTCCCCATCATCTATGATGGGGAATTTCTGGGCGTTGCCGGCGGGTGCGGCCTGCTGGCAGAAGACGGTGACGCTGATATTTTTGCCATTAACAAAATTGCGGGCATAGAGGAAACCACGGCCGAAGAGCTGGCCCAGGAACTGCCCGTGATCACCCGGGAAGAGCTGGCAGCTGCAGGCGCCTATCTCCAGGAACAGGTTTTACGGATTCTGGATGCCCACGCCAAAAAAGAATCCCACCCAGGATGACGCCCATCTCCGACACCCAGTCCAAATCCCCTCCTTCTGCCTTTGAAAAAAGGGTCAAACGCAGAGTCACAGCCCGGGTCCACGATTTTTTTGCCGTCTGCCCGCCCGGGCTGAAAGCAACATGTGCAGCCGAACTTGCCGCCCTGGACAAAGATATCCAGGAAATCCGGGTTCTTTCCGGAGGGGTGGCGTTCAGGGCCAAGCTGCCCCTGGCCTGCCTTGCCAACATGGTCCTGGGAAGCCCCAGTAAAATTCTCATGCGCATTGATAGCTTTAAGGCGGAAAATTTTC
>JAHIVS010000269.1 GCA_018816605.1 Pseudomonadota bacterium | reverse complement strand
TGCAATGTGATGGTGACAGGCCTTGAAACGGCCTTTATCATTCAATCCCTTGATTCGGCGGCTCTTGCTGGGGTAAAACAGCGTCTGGGGGAAAAATTTCCTTCAGAACGCTACGTTCCGAAAATGACCTTCAATCAATTTGCAGCAGTTTGTCTATCCGGTCAGGACATTCCCGAGGAGGAGAACAATCCGGAATGGGGAAAATGTCCCCTGCTGGAAGATGATCGCTGCACCCTGTATCCGGTCCGGCCCTTTGGCTGCCGGAGCATGATGTCCCAGACAGATTGCCTTAAAACCGGGTATGCCCAGGTGCCGCCCCTTGCCTTGACCATCACCAACATTTTTGTGCAGACCATTGAGCACCTGGATCACCAGGGAATTTCTGGAAATTTGTCAGATATGCTGGCCCGGTATTTAGGGCTTGAAAAATATCAAGATTCTGATAAAACCAACCTGTTTACCAAGAATTCCAAAATACAGGCGCTGATGGTTCCTCCTGAACACCGTTTGAAAGTGGCCTCTCTCCTCAAACAGATAGCAGCCTTGACGCAGGGCGTATAAATATACTAAATATCAGTCCGTGGCCAATGCAGATTTGCAGATATACGATAAGACAATACACTATACAATAAAGGATGGATCATGGGGAAAAATGTGGTGGAAAAAATTGATGACCTGGTAAAGATCAACACCCTGCTGGTGAGTGTGTCGGACAAATCCGGCCTTGAGGACTTCATCCCGGGGATTTTGGCATTAAACCCGAATATTTTGATTCTGTCAACCGGCGGGACCCATGGCAAACTCAAGGAAATACTCAAGGAAAAGGCTGCCCATTGTCTTAAACAGGTCTCAGCGTACACCGGTCAGCCGGAAACCCAGGGCGGGCTTGTGAAAACCCTTGATTTTAAGATCTATCTGGGACTGCTCACAGAAACCTATAATGATGCCCACATCCAAGACGTGAAAAGAACCGGAGCCCTTGCCATTGACATGGTGATTGTCAACCTTTATCCGTTTAGCGAAACCATTGCCAGGCAGGGGGTTACGGTGGAAGAGGCCAGGGGGAATATTGATATCGGCGGCCCCACCATGATACGGGCATCTGCTAAAAATTTTCTCCGGGTGGCATCGGTGGTGGATCCGGCGTCCTATCCGGAACTTCTGGCCAAGCTGAGAGCCCAGAACGGCGCCCTTTGCCTTGAAGACCGTTTTGAGTTGTCCAAAAAGGCATTTGAGCATACGGCCTGTTATGACAGAAATATTGCCGATTTTCTTGCAAAAAAGACCCCAACCCAAGTACACGCGTGCTATACATCAGGAGAATAAGCCATGTCCAGAGATTTAAAACAAATGTACAAGACCATCATGGATGACCATTTCACCCCTGGGATGGAAATCAGTTTTGTGGATGGAAACAGCCGTCAGACCCTGATTTATGAGAAGGTATCCTGGGTCATAGACGGGGTAAACAAAGGGCTTCGCTACGGGGAAAACCCGGGCCAGGAAGCCGCCCTCTATCGGCTGGTTAACGGGAACCTGACCCTTGGGGATGCCCGAACCATTCTGCCGGGAAGGCATCTGGTTTCGGACATTGAGCTGCTTCAGTCGGGCAAACATCCGGGCAAGACCAATCTCACGGATGCAGACAATTCCCTGAATATCCTCAGATATTTTACAGATACCCCCTGTGCTGTGATTGTAAAGCACAACAACCCCTGCGGAGCGGCAAGGGCTGACAGCCTGGAGACCGCCTATGCCAAAGCCTATATGGCAGACCGGGTGGCAGCCTTTGGCGGCTGCATTGCCCTGAACAAAGCCTGCGACAAGGCAACGGCCCAGGCCATTGCCGAACAATATGCGGAAGTTGTGGTGGCCCCGGAATTTGAAGAAGGGGTTCTGGATATCCTGGGCGCCCGAAAAAATCTCAGGGTGATCCGGATCAATGCCATGGACAAGCTTCAGTCGTATATCGGAGAACGGGTCATCGATTTTAAGAGCCTCATGGACGGCGGTATCGTTGCTCAATGGTCCTTTGTGCCCAAAACTCTGAAACGCGGGGATCTGGCCATTGCATCCACTGAATATAAAGGGCAAACCTATAGGATCAACCGGGAGCCCAGTGACCGGGAATATGAGGACATGCTGTTTGGATGGCTGGTCGAATCCGGCATTACCTCCAATTCGGTCATTTATGTGAAGGACAATGCCACAATTGGCATCGGAACGGGAGAGCAGGACCGGGTCGGAGTGGCGGAAATCGCAGTGGACAAGGCCTATCGCAAGCTTTGCGACCGGTATTGTTTTGAGCGCTACCAGATCGGGTTCGCCGATATGACGGACCCGGACAGGCGGGCGGAAATTGAAAAGGATGTGGCCGACGTCAAGGGAGGGCTTTTGGGGTCTGCCATGATTTCCGATGCCTTCTTTCCTTTCAGGGACGGCATTGATGTGGGGCTCAAACAGGGGGTAAAAGCCGTGGTCCAGCCGGGCGGTTCCATGAATGACTACCAGTGTGTTGTCGCCTGCAACGAGAATGATGCCACCATGGTCTACACCGGCCAAAGAAGCTTTAAACACTGATACGGGGGGCGCACCCGGGGGAAATCCTCCGGGTGCGCCCCTTTCATTCTCTTCGCCATGTTCCTCCCCGGGCCGCAACCGGCCTTCTGTGACACAAAGGTGCAATATGATTTTTTATTTGATAAAAAGGGTTCAAATGTTAGCATTCAACTAATTGCTTGAATGGTTTTGAGACAGGATATGAAGACGCCGAACAGACGGTTTAAAGATGAAATTTATGATCAATTTTCGCGCATTGGCAAAGCGGTTTCAAGCCCTAAACGACTGGAGCTTCTGGATATTCTCTGCCAGGGGGAGCGAACTGTTGAAATTCTTGCCAATGAAACCTGCCT
>JAHIVS010000268.1 GCA_018816605.1 Pseudomonadota bacterium | reverse complement strand
CCCTTGCCCACAGGATAATCGCCCACGGCCTTGTCCGGCCAGGGGAGACGCTGCTGGATATTGGATGCGGGCCGGGTAATCTGTCATTTGCCATGGCCCAAAAAAAGGTTCGCGTCACAGCCCTGGACAATTCCCCGGGCATGATCCAGGTTGTAAAGCAGAGGCTTAAAAACAGGCCGGCCCTGCCGGTTGAGCCCCTGGCGGCAGACTGGAAAAAATTTTCTCCCCAAATCGCCCATGATGTGGCGGCCGCCGTATTTTTCCCTGAAGCCTGCACGGCCAAAGGGCTTTTTTCCATGGAGAAACTTGCGGCCAGAACCTGCATCCTGGTAACCGGAGACGGCAGGGAAACCTTTCCTGTTCGCCGGGACATCTGGAACCAGGTCATGGCGGCTCCCTGTCCCTCTGCCGGATTCCACATGGAATGCGCCCAAAATTTTCTCCGGGCAGCAGGCAGGTCGCCCCAAAGATTCAGTCTCTGTCTGCCAGTGGTCCTGGATGCAGAAGAACAAGCGGTTAAAGATTATTTTTGGGCCTATTTTACCATGTTTGATACCTGCCCGAAAAAACTGGACAATGCCATCCGAAACGCCCTTTTGCCCCACCTTGCCCGGGGCAGGGTGCAAATCAAAGGCAACGCCGGGCTGGAAGTTCTCTTCTGGCAGGTTGAGGCAGAGGAAAAAAAAATATGATGCCTGTTGTGACCAGAAAACTGCTTTACCTGACCTTTGTTCTTTGGAGCATCAGCCTTGGCACCTTTGCCCTTTTTTCCCTTGCCCCGGGAGATGCGGCCCAAATTATCCTGAACAATCAAAATGAGACTCCGGCCCGAAACCAGATCCTTGCCCTGAGAGAGGAGCTGGGCCTGGATGCTCCCTGGAACGTTCAATATTTTTCCTGGCTGAAAAAAATTCTTAAGGGCGACTTTGGCCAAAGCTGGCAGACAGGCCGGCCAGTTGTTGACGAGATCTTTGCCCGTTTTCCAGCCACCCTTGAACTTGCCGGGACAGCCTTTGCCATGGTTCTGGTCTTGTCTGTCCTGAGCGGAACGCTGTCTGCTGTATTTCGCAACCGGTTTGTCGACCGCCTGATCCAGGCCGCAACCGTTGTCCTGACGGCCATGCCCACTTTCTGGGTCGGCCTTCTGCTGATCTACCTGCTCTCCCTCCAATGCCGACTCTTTCCCATTGCCGGCCGGGGAACCCTGGCCCATCTTGTCCTGCCCTCAGCCACCCTGGCCCTCGGCCTGGCATTTTTCCAGGGAAATGTGCTCAGGGCCATTCTTCTACGCATCATGTCCATGGATCACATTCGTTTTGCCTTTGCCAAAGGGCTGGGCAAAAAAAAGATTCTGGTCCGGCATATTCTGCCGGCCGCATTGCCCCCAATGGTGACCATGTGGGGAATCTGCATGGGCCAGCTCCTTGGCGGGGCCGTGATTGTGGAGAGTGTATTTGCCTGGCCCGGCATCGGCCGGCTGACCGTTGAGGCGGTCATGGGGCGGGATCTGCCCACTGCCCAGGCCCTGGTGCTGTTGATCTCCTTTCTTTTTGTCATGGTCAACACGCTGGCAGATTTTGCCCAGTTGCGTCTCGATCCCCAGATGGGAACCCCCCAGTGAAAATTTTAATGCACCTGCCCGGCCCGGGCAAAGCAGCCGGGTGGCTTATCTTCCTGGTACTGGTCATGACAGCCGTGGCAGCCCCCCTGCTTGCACCCCGAACGCCTCTGGAAACAGACCTGGACCATCGCCTTGAGCCCCCCTCTCTTTTTTTCCCCCTGGGCACGGATCAGCTGGGCCGCTGTGTTTTGTCCCGGATAATTTACGGTGCCAGAATTTCCATGTCAGGTGCCCTGACCGCCTCGCTGCTATCCCTTGCCCTGGGGGGCATCATCGGAGTGCTTGCGGCCCTGGCCAGGGGCGTGCCCAAATTTTTTTTAACAGCCGTCATAGATGTGGGGCTGGCCGTTCCGGGGCTGATCCTGGCACTTGTGATCGCAGGACTCCTGGGCGGGACCATGGCAAGCCTGATCCTGGGGCTTGTTGCAGCCAACTGGCCCTGGTGGGCCAGGCTGATCAGGGGACTTACCCTGTCCGCCTGGCAAAGGGAATATGTGCTGGCCGGGCAGGCTGCGGGAATCAAAAAAACAAGACTTGTGACCCATTATATCCTGCCCCAGATGAAGGCTCCTGTTATGGCTGCTGCGGCACTCAAGACCGGCCGGGTCATACTGGCTTTTTCCGGCCTGAGCTACCTGGGCCTGGGTCCGGCTCCGCCTGCGCCTGAATGGGGCAGAATGCTCCAGGAAGCCGGCATATACATGACCCGGGCGCCCTGGCTTATAATGGCCCCGGGCATGGCCATCACCCTTGCGGTGGCGGCCCTGAACCTGATAGGAAAAGGATCAAAGAGATCATGAACCGGTCAAAAAACATCTCCCTCCTGACGGTGGAGGACCTGTCCCTGGGCATCAAATCAACTGGCTGCCCTGCGGTTTGTCTGGTTGAGAACATCAATTTTAGCCTGGAACCGGGAATGATTCTGGGCATTGCAGGAGAGAGCGGATCAGGCAAAACCCTTACCGCCTCAGCCCTGTCAGGACTTCTGCCCGAACCTGTCAGGATCCTTTCCGGAAAAATGCGTTTTGCCGGTGGCCCGCTTTTTCCCGAAAAAACAAAGCACCCTGGATTTAAACGGGGACAAGATATTCTTTTTTTGTTCCAGAGCCCTTCCAGCGCCCTGGATCCCAGGGTCAGGGTGGGCATCCAGATCTCTGACGCCCTGGTCCAGGCCTTTGGATGGGACCGGAAAACAGGGCGGAAACAAACGTGCCAGGCCATGGAACAGGTCGGGCTATCCGCCTCTTTTTTTGACCGTTACCCCTTTCAGCTGAGCGGCGGTCAGCGTCAGAGAGTCCTCATGGCAATGGCCTTTGGTCTCAGGCCCCAAATTTTGATTGCCGACGAACCCACCGCCGGCCAGGATGACAGCAACAGGGACCATTTGCTGATGCTGCTCAGGGAGTATACAAGAACACGCCTGTCTTCAGCCATTGTCATCTCCCACGACCTGGGCGTTCTCTGCGGTCTGGCCGATTTTCTGCTTATCTTCTTTCAGGGACAACAGGTGGAGGCCGGTACTCCGGCCCAGATACTTGCAGGCCAGGGCCATGCCCATACCAGGGAGCTGGTCGATGCCATGGGCTTTTTCCAGGAGGCCCCATGAGCTTTTTTGAACTGCAGAATATCCGTAAATCCTACGGCAGGGCTGGTATTGACCGCCAAAGCGTCCTCAAGGGGATCGGGTTCACCATTGCCAGGTCAGAGGCCCTGGGTCTGATCGGCCCCAGCGGAAGCGGGAAATCCACCATTGCCAGAATCGCCCTTGGTATGGAACGGCCTGATTCAGGCCAGGTAAGGTTCATGGGCAAACCGATTTCATACTCCGGAAACAGGGCAAAAAGAGCCCATTATTCAAGGGTTCAGATGATATGGCAGGACCCTAAAGTCTACCTGAACCCCTTTCTGCCAATCCGAACCATTATCATGGAGCCCATGGCAGCCTTTGGCATGGGCAAAGAAAAAGAGCGGATCAGAAAAGCCGATCACTTGATGGAAATTCTGGGTCTGCCAAAATCATCCGCCAGGTTGAAAGCCGGTCAGCTCAGCGGCGGCCAGTGCCAGCGGGTTGCCATTGCAAGGGCGCTGTCTGTTTCGCCAAAGCTGTTGATCTGCGACGAAGCCCTTGTGAGCCTGGACCTTCCCCAGCAGGTGAACATCATCAAAATTCTCATGACCCTGCAAAGGGAGATGGCGCTAAGCCTTTTGTTCATCTCCCATGATATAAAAACCGTATCCAGGCTATGTCAGCGTATCCTATACCTGGACCAGGGAAAAATAAAAAAATGCAATTTGGTGTGATATAAGGATTCAACTCCCTTAAAAATCCCATTTCCTCTTTGCACCGAAAATTATCTTTCCGTAATGCGATGCTGTCACCGGGGGCGGCATCATTATCAGCCATACTTGACTGGGTTGGTTTAACTTTTGTAAAAATAGCAGACACATGGAACAGTTAAATTGTATGCCTGAACCCCATCTTTGAGGTCAGGAAAAAATCCACCAATGTCCTGGAACTGGTGCGCACAGGCTCGGCCTCGAGTCCTGTCTCGGTAAACAGCTTTCTGCCAAATATCGGGGGGGGGACGACGACAGGCAGCGCCAGGCCCCGCCAAACCAGCAGGTTTTGGTATAAAAGTGATCGATACTTGAAACCAATGGTGGGATCATATTAAAATTTTAATGTGACCTGATGCCCGCTATTGCTGGGAATATTTTCATACTCCCAGCCCATTTGTTTGGAAATCTGATCCACAAGATCCAGGCCCAGCCCGAACCCATAATCGCTATTTTTTGTGTCTGTTGATTCCGTCATTCCGAATTGGTTGGTGTCACAATTGCAAATGATCACACACTTGTCCCTGGCACTGATAGTGATCCGGCCCTTAATCGTATATTGAAAGGCATTTCGGATCAGGTTTCCCAGAACAATATTGCCTGCAGCCAGGGGAATCATTGCCCGGGTCGGATTCAGATCCAGGGAGAGGTCTACCTTTTTTCCCGTGAGCAGGTATTGGTTTTCTAGGATCAGTTCTTTTACCAGGTTGTCAATATCCACGGAATCAACCCCGGGCATTTTGGATTCCTTGCGGCTGAGCCACAGCAGAGATTCTGTGAGCCATTGCATCTTTTCCACGGCCCGCTTTATCCTTTCCCGGGGAATCTTTTCCCCGGGTTCCAGGGAGGGGCGCAGCCGTTCCAAAAGGTCAATATTGGAACGAAGAATGGCAATGGGGGTCCTTAATTCATGGCTGGCATTTCTAAGAAAATGGTGTTCCCTTCGCATGGATTTATTTTTCTCCTGGACGGCATTTTGTATAATGTCCGCCAGCTGGTTGATCTCCTGGTAATGAAAATCCGGGCGGGGCTGCTCCTGTTTCTCCCGGCCCATGGTCGTCGCCCATTCGGAAAGGGTTCTAAGGGGAATAGAGAGCCTGTAAAAAATAAACCGGACCGCCATCAGAACAATGAAGATGAATCCGATCCCCACGGTCAGGGCAACGATTCCCAGCCGGTCTGAATCCGGAAAAGCTTCTTCCAATAGCTCTTCCGGAAGATATATTTCCAATAGATACAGACGGTTGCCATCATGAAGATCATAGGGCAGGATGATAAACATACTCTTTTGGTCTGCATCACTTTCACTGGCATTTTTCCTGCCGGCTTCATTTTCAGGGAGCGGAATTTCTTCAAGCCATGCTTTACCGTGTTTTAATTTTCTGGGCGAAATTTCTTTTCTGAGCCAGGGGGGCAGGTTCTCCTCGTTTACATATGATTTCAGACGGGGGCCTTGGGGCAAGGGGGTTCCGGTATCCTTTTCATAGCTGATGGAAAATTTTTTTGCCGTCAGGTACATGTCATAGGCGCTGACTTCACCCATGCCGACGATCATAAAATATCCTATGAGCAAGGTATAGACAATGACGATGACCAGGGTCAGTACCCCCAGGTCAACCATGATACGTCTGCGCAAGCTGGACTTTTTTCCCATCAAGTTCATGTGTCCTCAATCAATAAGGTATAACCGTGGCCTGGAATGGTCTGGAGCATAACTGAATCAGGAGACACGTTTATTTGCTGTCTTAGTTTGTGTAAATGAACCTTCAGGCTGTTGCTTTCCGGCAGTTCATCTCCCCAGATTGCCTGTTCCAGTTTGCGGCGGCTCACCACACCGGGACTGGAACGGATAAGGGTTTCCAGGATTATCCAGCCGGTGGGTGTCAGCTGCAATTTACGGCGCTTTCTGAAAATTTCTCTGGAATCCAGGTGCATCACAAGCTCCCCTGCTGTGAGTATTTTGGCCTGGCCGCTTTTCCGTCTGGCCAGGGCCTGGATGCGCATGATAAGTTCCTTCATGGCAAAGGGTTTGACCAGATAATCATCCGTACCCAGGTCAAATCCTGCCTGCTTATCATCCATGGAATCCCTGGCGGTCAGCATGAGAATGGGCGTGTCCAGCCCGTGGCTGCGGATGGTTCTGCACAAATCCAGGCCGCTGAGCCGGGGCAGCATGATATCCAGAAGCAAAACATCGTAGCTGTTTTGCTGGATAAGGTTCAGGCCCGCTTCCCCGCTGGCAGCATGGTCGCAGGTAATGCCTTCCAATTCCAAATACTGGACAATGGTTTCGGCAAGATCAAAATCATCTTCCACTAACAGCAGAAAAAGGCCCATTGGATTTCCTCAGTATCATTTCTTATTATCAAAAGTATATTCTAATGGCCGCGGTCTTTCGTAATTACAGTTTTTCATCAAAAGATAAAAAATAAATGCCTGTCAAGTTTACAATATGGTTTCATGAAAATCCATACCCGGTTTTTATGAAACCATATGGTTGGCAGAATCCCATGGGGCTGGTCTGCCAATAATAGTTAAAAAGTATACCCTATTCCAACACCTGTTATCAGACTTTGGCTGTCATAAAATTTTATGGAGGAGTTTTGTTTTGAATAGCCGGCCAAAAGGGAAATGATAGCGTTTTCAAACCCAAAGGGCTTTAAATAAGCAAATGTGATGGTGGTATCAAATACCCGGTCATCCCGTTTTTTTGCAAACACGGGGTTGGATTTTTCATAATGCCGCAAATTATGAGAGAAATTGGCAGATACTTCATATCGGGGCTGCTTGAACATCAGGGTAATCTCCCCGCCGAAATCATTAAAGCTGTTGACATCTCCGTCGGCATCACCCCACATATAATTTAGCCCCGGCTGGAGGAGAAATGATTTTCCCAGGGAGACCATCATTTTGCTTTCAACCAGATGAACATTTCCCGACCGCCTCAAGGATGCCAGATCTGCTGCCGTAAGCTTGCTCCCAAGCTTTGTGGAGAGGAAGACCCCGGATTGTTCCGTATCGATATCCTGGGTGCCAAAGCTGTATTTCAGGGAAACCGAGCTGTCAAAAATATTTTCCGCCCCCAGGCTGAATGCCTGGGACTTCCGGTCTGTTTTTTCCCGGGCCCGGCCGGTCAGATAGGGATCTTTCCAGACCTCATCATCCAGACCGGGAATCTTTGGTATCCAGGCTGCCGTTAGGAGGGTTCCGCCCTCCAGTTCATGGCTGACCCCTGTTTCAAAAAGAAAATTTCCTGAAATGACATTTGTTTTCGGGGTTCCCAAATGGAGCTGGGTTCTTTTGTTTTCAAAAAGATATGCGGCCTGCCAAAAGAATCCCGGGATGGCCTCTGTCTCGGACTTGGCCTCCTGGTCCAGGGAGTCGATTTTTTCGTTCTCATCATGAACATCACCCAGGGATTTGAAGTTGCCAATGCCAATGAAAGGCTGAACATATCCGCTGAATCCAGTGCTATTTTCATCTTTAAGATTTTCTGCAGATGCGCTGGCAAAAAAGAGTGTGAATAAAAAAAGAGTAATAGTACAGATTTTTCTTAAAATTATGGGCTTATGCATCCTGTTTCTCCTGATTATTTGGTTAAATTTTTTGATATCCCCATTTTTTCCTCTCTTAATCCCTGGCAGGTTAACAAAGGGTTAAGGGAAAATAAACTCTGTTAACCCTCCCTTAACTTTAAATTTGTTCATCTGTGTTTGACGTTTTAAAAACCAAAGGAGAAACACAGATGAACAGGAGTATTCTCATCCTGGCAGTCATTTTTTGGGCCATTATTTTTCAGGGGTGTACGGGTTTTAACAAGGGATTTACACCTGTTTTGCCCGAGCTTCCTGAAAAGCTGGTTGCAGCTTCTGAAAAGCCCAAACTGGAAATTACCCACAGCCTTCTGGAGATGGTGGATGATCCACAGGCCGCAGCCCTTGTGGATGAAGCCATTAAAAATAATTACAACCTCAGGGCCACGGCCCTGAGACTAAAGTCTTCGGGGCTGCTTCTTTCCAGGACCAAAGCTGAAGCACTGCCCATGGCGCATGCGGGATATTCAGCCGTCAGAAACAATTTGTCCGGGGGAACCGGTTCTGAAGGAGCGCATAAGGTTTTCCTTTCCCTTAACTGGGAACTGGATTTATGGGGAAAACTTTCCGCCCGGTACGGTGAAAATGAAGAAAATTTTCGGGCGGAAGAACTGACATATACCAGAACAATGGACTCCCTGGCCGCCCGAGTCCTGCAGAGTTATTTTTATGCAAAATCCAACAAATTAAAACTGGGTATCCATGAAAAGCGTGTGAAACTTTATGAAAGCATTGAGCAGACCATTCTCGTCAATTACCAGGCAGGGCTTGGGTCCCTTGATGATGTCTCTGCTGCCAAAACCAAGTCAGGTTTGGCCCGTTCCGGCTTGGCTGTGGCTTTGGATCTATACTCAAGATCCGTCAGGCAACTTGAAACCCTTTTGGGCAGATACCCCAAAATGGCCCTCCAGTTTTCAGATAAACTGCCGGATGTCACTCTCCCGGCAGCCTCGGTACCTGCCTCAATCCTTGAAAACCGGCCCGATATCCAGGCTGGGCTGAAGAAATTTTTATCCGCCCAAAAAGGTGCCGTGGCAAGCCACATGGAGATGCTCCCCAATATTTCGATTTCAGCAAATATCTTCCGGGAGAATCAAAAACTGGCCAAGCTTGGAGCCGCCGGAACCTCATGGGGGCTTGCGGGAAATCTTTTGTATCCCGTGTTCAACGCCGGCAGACTGAAAAACCAGGCCGAGGCTGCAGATGCCCAGGCTGAGGCCGCCGCCATGGAATATGCAGGGATCATTGTCCAGGCCATGGAGGAAGCTGAAAACACCTTCAGCAAAGAGCAATATTTAAAAGCGCAGCTGGCACACCTGGAAGAGGCAATCACCCATGCAAAAACAAGCAGCCAGTATTATGAATCCCGCTACAGACAAGGCCTTATCGGAATTGAAGCGCTTCATGCGGCAAGGGATCAGGAGCTCAATGTGATGGTGGATATTGTGGATGTGAAGGCGTTGAGAATCATAAACCGGGTGGAGATGGCCCTGGCTCTGGGTACCGGCGTGTTCAAGGGCTCCGGGAGGAGAATATAAATGAGGATGGGTATGAAATTTAAACGATGGATTTTGTTGGGTGTGATCACAGCAGTGTGTCTTGCCCTGGTGCTGGGTCTTTATTCAATGGAGCCGGTTGAAGAGGCGGGTATAAGGCAGACAATTCCCCTAAAACGGGTGACGGTTCAGGATGTCAGGCCAGGTGCCTACCCGCCGAGGGTAAAGGTTTATGGAGAGGCGGTTTCCCGATGGACCACCACCCTCCGCGCCCAGGTGAACGGAGAAATTACTTATATTAATGACCGTCTGCAGCCCGGCCAGAGGATTGGGGCCGGTGAAATAATTCTTGAGATGGATAAACCGGTGTATCTTGCAGCGGCAGCCCAGGCCCGGCTGGACCTTGAAACTGCCCGGGTCAATTATCTGAAGGAGGAACGCAGGGCAGACCAGGCAAAATCCGACTGGAACAGATCCGGGATGAATGGGGTCCCCTCCTCCCCCCTTGTTTTCCGCGGACCCCAGTTAGGGGCTGCAAAGGCCCAGGTGGAAGCGGCCCGGAAAAATCTTGAAAAGGCCTTGTATGAACTTGGCCATACCCGGGTGAAATCTCCCTATGCAGGCCTTGTGGTTGAACGGTTTGTAAGCAAAGGCGAGACGCTGTTTGCAGGCGATATCCTTGTAAAAATGGTCAGTGTTGATGATGTTGAGATCCGGGTAAACCTGGATCTCGCACAGGCAAAGACGATTGGGAAATGGCAGGAGTCGGACGTTAAAATCATGGATTCGGTTACAGGGAAGAGCTGGCCCGGAAAAATAATCAGAAGGGCAGGGATACTGGACAATACCACCCGGCTGCAATGTTTTTATATTGCTCCCCTGGAAGGGGAAAAAGATATTTTGCCGGGGTTGTTTGTTGCCGCTGTAATCCAGGGGGAAACAAGAAACAACCTTTTGGTCCTGCCGGAATCCTCCCTGACAAGGGACGGTTATGTCTGGTTCACGGATGGAGATGATACCCTCAGAAGTTTCCGGGCAAGGGTCGCATTCTATGAAAACGGCAAGGTCTTTGTTGAAAATTCAGACAATCTTGAACAGATGCGTGTGGTGGTTACCCCCTTACAAGCCTATATTTCCGGGATGAAAGTGACGCCTGTGTATAAAGAAAAGGGAGACAGTTGAGATGAACGCTATTTCCGAATGGTTCACCAGGAACCCTGTGGCAGCCAACCTTTTGGCCTTGCTGGTTATGGTCGGGGGGGCGTTTACCCTCATGGGACTTAGGATCGAAGGGTTTCCCAAGATTCCCCCCAGCTATATCTCGGTTGATATTGCCTATTCCGAGTCCAGCACCGAACAGGTGGATGTCGGGGTCTCAAGAAAGGTGGAAAGATCCCTTGAGGGCCTTGCCGGTGTTAAGAAAATCATATCCCTGTCCAGTGAGGGACGGGCCCAGGTGCTTGTGCAAAAAGAGACCGGCTATGATATGGTCCGTCTCCTCAACGATGTAAAAACCCGGGTTGACGGCATCGACAATTTCCCGGGAAAAGCTGAGAAGCCCATTATCAGTGTGGACGAATTTAAAGATTTTGTT
>JAHIVS010000747.1 GCA_018816605.1 Pseudomonadota bacterium | reverse complement strand
TCTCGGACCAGTCAAATAAAAACAGCCCTGGAGCTTTCGCCTTGGGCTGTCTATTATTACATCCAACAAGAACTACTTTGCATCCTACTGGATATAACTTTATCATAATTAGGATTAGAAGTCAAGCACCAATATGTCAGATGTCAGCCAAACTTTAAAAGTGAACCGATAACACTTTAAAAGTGAACCGTTAGAAGTTTAAAAGTGAACTCTTAAAAACTTGAAAAGTGAACACATAGCACTTCAAAAGTGAACTGTTACCATGAGAATAAAAGGAAATCTCATGGCACAAATCCACAAACACTTCACAACAGAACAAGTCAAAGTACTGCTTGAAGCCTATCAACAAGGCCATTTGAGTAGGGAAGAAATAGAAAAGACGTTGGGGATAAACAAGACAAGATTTTTTGCGATCATAAAAAGCTATCGAATAAACCCTGAAGCCTTTTCGATCAAATATGAGAGAATAAAACGCTCCCGACTGAGTGACCAAGCAGAAGAAAAAATTCAGTATGAGCTAAATCGTGATAAAGAACTTGTGGATAATAAAGATCTGCCAGTATATGGTTATAACTACGCTGCTCTAAACGATCGGCTGCGCAAAGAGGGAATACAGGTATCAACAACAACCATAATCAAGCGAGCAAAATCTCTGGGCTGCTATCAAGCCAAGAAACGTAAAAAAGATGCTCATGATCGCGAAGTCATTACTTCAGCTACTGGTGACCTGATCCAACATGATGCATCAATCCATAAATGGTCTCCATTTTCAGAAAGAAAATGGACACTGATTACCTCGCTGGATGATCACAGTCGCATGATGCTATATGCCGATTTTGTGGAATCTGAGACGAGTTGGGCTCATATTCAAGCTGCACAATATTTGATGCAGCATTTTGGCGTTCCCAATCGTTATTATGTTGATAATTTACGAGTATTTCGCTTTATTCAACACCGAGATAGTGTCTGGAAAAACCTGGTTCTGGGTACAGATGATGTGAATACCCAATGGCGACAAGTCTTGGCTTTGATGAACACGGAGGTGATCTATGCATTATCACCTCAAGCAAAAGGAAAGATTGAGCGTCCTTACCGTTGGTTGCAAGAACGCATTGTCCGTACTTGCGCCCTTGGACATGTTGAAACATTGGAGGATGCTCGTTTGGTGTTACGTGACGAAGTGCATCGCTACAATTACCAGCAGGTACATTCTACAACTCAAGAAATACCTGCTATCCGATTTGATAAGGCTCATAAAGAAAACCGGTCCTTATTCCGTTCTTTCTCATTACCTAAACCGTATACTTCCGCTAAAGATGTTTTCTGTATTCGCCATCACCGTGTTGCTGATGGATATCGAAGAGTCTCTATTGTGGGACATTCAATTCAAATTCCAGGTATTCGACCTAGAGAAGAAATCGATGTGCACTTCATTCCTGATCAATCAAAAAATATTGTTGAAATTCGTTTTTGGGCGACCGGTAAATTGGTTCATACTACAAATCTTCCGCTTGAAGCTATAAAGAAGGTAGTTCACTTTTAAAGTTCTGTTCATGGTTAGGAAATTTTCGAGTTCACTTTTCATGTTCTGTTGAGTTCACTTTTGAAGTTTTCCTAACAGATATTTAATTAACAGATATTTTATTAACAGATATTTAATTGACAGAGCTTTATCAAAAAGATGAAAATCAACTTAAACTAATTCATCTGACTTTCTTCCACTTTTAGAATGCTTCTGGCTGATTTGAAGAGGTCAAAAAAGACCACAATTTGGAGAATTAACAATAATACACTGACCACCACTGCCGGGAGCATGAATGTGGGAAATGAATTTCCCAGCGATCCCCCGTTCAGTACCGAGATGAGCATTTTTAAGTACATTATTATCGCCAAACCATAACTTAAGACGACACTCGACCATGTGGAGATGACATAACTTAATACCAGTTTTGGATGAGCTATAATTAATTGACCGTTGTTAAATGATCCAAAATGGCGGTCAATGTAGGCATTAAGGTCTTTGGCCAGACCGTAATAGGCTGGCAAAAACCAATAATAGTTGAAATAGGGGATGAACATAAATCCCACGGCCCGTCCGGGTGAGGTACTGGCAAACCCATCCTGTACCACCTGCCACAGCTTGTAGATCAGGATGTAATGAAGCACCGCACCGGCGCATAATGGAATCCAAAACAAAAAAGCCAACGCATATAAAGTGAAATTGGGAGAAGTAAAATCTTTGAATGCAAAAATAATTAAGAGTTGGTAGGGTAAAGCAAATAGAAATAAAGGGAACCACCACCAAAAGAGTCTGGTGAGCGAAGAAGAACTAACTTTCTTGGATTTTTGAATCCGGTTGTCCACTGGTGGGGGTGTTGCGTTTACAACTGGCGGTGGAACTTTTCCGGCCAACTCCGTTTCGCCCAGGTACTTCCACTGCGGCCAGCCCTCGCGCCAAACCAGCGTCATACGAGTGACTCTGCCCACTTTTAACTCTTCAATTATAACTTCCTGGCTTACAGGCCCAAAGGGCTTTCGGTTGAGTTCGTAATACCACATGATATCCTCCCATTATTTGGTTTTTGCAATCAATAAGTAGTTATATATGATTCGGCTGGATTGTGCAAATTAATAATCTAGTAGGTAAACACCCACTCAAAAATCACTAGCTTGAAATTATCGCTCAAAAATTTCACCTTGTGTCTACAATACGAAAATGAAATCAATATGTATAGTTTGACACATAATAGCATGTATAATAGTGTGTAATCACAAGTGAGGTGAAAATGACATTAGATTACGTTAGAAAACAAATCATCCTTGAAAAAGAACAAAGCGACCAACTCAGAAAAATCGCCATCAACGAAGGGATTTCTTTTTCTGAACTTGTGCGAAACTTCTTGAATGCACAACTTCGTGCTCGTATTTACAATGAAATGGAAGTTGCCGCTGATGCCTTGTTATCAGATTATGCAAACGATAAAGAACTAACCGAAATGACTTCACTAGATGGGGAGGAAATCATTGATGGATAGAAATGAGATATGGATGATTAATCTTGATCCTACTATTGGTGCAGAAATTAAGAAAACGCGACC
>JAHIVS010000267.1 GCA_018816605.1 Pseudomonadota bacterium | reverse complement strand
GGATTTTAAAAAAATATTGCCCGGGCTGGGCAAAAGAGACACCATACAGATCAAGGTTTTTTGGGAAAAAAAATAAACAACGTTTATAACCACCACTCCGCTTGGGGGACAGAACATATGGCAATTATTGAAAAATTTTTAGGCCAACGGGTGGAGGTACCCGAAGACCTGCGCTATCACCTGGACCAGGGACTGTGGGCCAGAAAAACACAGGGGGCCGTCGTATTTGGGCTTGCCCAGCCCGCATGGGTTCTCACGGGCGGTGTCAAAGACATGACGTTCTTGTGCAATGATGGTGGGCAGGTCAAAACCGGTGAATCCGTACTTTTTGCGATTACCAAAAAAATTTTATATATTGATGCCCCCTTTGGGGGTGTGATCCGCTACAACAAAAAGGCTCAGAAAGCGTCGGCGCAAACGGACACGGATCTGTATGGACAGGCATGGCTGTTTATGATCCGGCCCCAGGGGGATAGTGACGCTGTTTATCTGTCCTTGTCCTCTCCAGGGGAATATCTTTTGAGTCTGCGGAAAACAGATGGATTTAAAAATCCTCTGGGCTTGAAAGGGGGGGTATCGGGAATGTGCAAGGCGGTCTATTCCGGGATTGGCGATCAGGCGGCAAACAGGGACAGCTGATTCCTCCGGGCATCGGCATGCTGGATGGTGACCTGGAGAATGTCACCCACCTTGAGCCGAAGGCCTGACAGGGGCAGTCTGGCCTCGAGCATGAGTTCTTTGATCAGAATATTATAATGATCCCTGTGGCAGTCCAGAACAAGGGTATCAAAACTGGCACCTTTCATGGTTTCCAGATATTTGATCAGCCAATACCGTTTCCGGGCTCCCTGGACACGGCCGGTATTGGCCATGGGGATGGCAATGGTCTGGAGAATCTCTTCCAGTTCTGTTTTTGAGTAGGCTGTTCCGATGCCGAGAATCGCCCGGATCTGGCGTTGGGTTAAAAGGTCATGGTAGCGTCGGATGGGAGAAGTGGCAGTGACATATGCTTTTACCCCAAGACCTGCATGCAGTTCCGGATTGGTGCCGATCATGGCCCTGCTTAATTGTTTGCGCTGGAGAAAATTGGGCATAAGGGCGGTTTCAATTCCTTTGAACAAGCGCTGTCTGGGCTGGGCCTGGGATCTGAAAACAGCCGGGGTGTTGTGATCGGCCAGAAATTGGGCCATGAGGGAATTGGCCAGAATCATCATTTCCGATACCAGCATCCGGGAGGGATTTTCCCGGTCGATCTTGGCATACCGGATTTCCCGGTTGTCTTCCAGCCAGACATTGACTTCGGGAAGGGTTATCTGGATGGCGCCGGCTTTAAGCCGTTTGTCACGAAGGAGGGTGGCAATTTTATACAGGCTGGTAATGGGGTCATCTTTCCCGTTCAACAGATTGGCCTCTGTGTAGCTCATCTGATGGTGCACCTTGATAAGACTGGGAACGATACTATAATCCAGAACTTCGAAAAACCGGTTCATCTGGACCAGGGTGCTGATACCCGGTCTGGTTGCCCCTTCTTTCAGGCTGCAAAGATCCTCGGACAGGGTGGGCGGGATCATGGGCAGCTTGTCATCGGGCATATAAATGGAACTGGCCCGGTATCGTGCGGCCATGTCAATGGGATCTCCGGATTTGATATAGGCGGCCACATCTATGATATGGATACCCAATCGGTATCCGTTTTCCGTAGTTTCAAGGCTGATGGCATCGTCATAGTCCATGGTAGACTGCCCGTCAATGGTGATCAATGGAAGGTCGGTCAGGTCCCGTCGCTGGGGGTCCTTAAATACATTTGTCTGGGTTTGGCAAAGCTTTTTGGCGGCCTCAAGCACGGTATCGGAGAAACTTGTGGGTATCTGCAGGGACAATAGATCAATGTTCTCATCAATATCCCAGATGCCGGCGTTGACAAAAATAGTGAACAATTGTTCCGGAGCGCTTAAACCGGATTTTTTAATCATTTGTTTGGCCACCGTCGCAAATTGGCTGTCACTGTCCATCAGGTAATAGGATTTGAGTATTTCGATAACACCCGGGTCCACGGGGGCCTGTTTTTCTATATTTTTTTCATTCTGCATCAGGGTAAGCCATTCCACCCCTTTGGAGATGAGGCTTTCCCGGCGTTCTACTTCCCTGATCTGCCGCTTTTTGCCTTCCAGCTGTTCCGGCGTGCAGGGGGTAAAAACATAATTGTTCACCTTGAAATAGAGACGGTCACTGAAAAAGGCACGGATGACGGCCGCTTCATGGTCGGATGTCAGGGGGGGATCAAAACAGAACAGGGTCATGGCTTCCATATCAATCCCCTGGGGTTCATCATGGAGAATTTCCCATAACTCCCGGATGTCAATTGTTTCGGACAACCGTTTCCTGCTTTCCGTCACCTGTTTCAGGTGATTGACCAGGGCTGTTCTGGACAGGGCTGTATCCAGGCTCAATTGTGAGATGTGGGAAAGTCGTTTTTCTGAAAAAATGACCTCCCGGCTGTTCTCATTGAGCAATCTGAGTTTGCCTTTTTTCTCGCTTAAGATGACCGCTGATACTATTTTCTGCTGATCTATATATTCTACAATGCTGCCAATATTCATGGAGTTGACCATAGCAGGAAGGCCGGGTAAAGTCAAATATAAGACTCGGGGTATCTTGTTGAAAAACAACCCAAAATGGGTTAGGATAACCCCATGACGGAGAAGGATAAAGGGCCCATGACAAATAGAAAAAAAAATAGAAAAAATGATCTGCCGGTTCTGGATCCAGAACATGATCTTTTATCAATGTTCACACAGACACCTTTGGGATCCTCCCTGGAAGGAAACGAACCCCCTCCCCCGGCAGAAAAAACAGCTCCCCGGCGCAATAAGCATGGCCTGCCCGTGATCGAAGATATTGAGAAACAGTTTCAGGAGCCCTTGTCCGAAAAGGTTCCCGCGGAACCAGGGCCACTGGCAGAAATCCAAGAAGATTTTGAAATGCT
>JAHIVS010000266.1 GCA_018816605.1 Pseudomonadota bacterium | reverse complement strand
TTCGGGTGTGCCCCGGACGGTGTCAAAAATTTTTTCCATGGCGCCCGTGGGACAGATGGTGACACAAGACCCGCAGGCCACACAGATATCTGTCGGTCGTAAAAAGGGAGCCCCCACTTTTTTATGAACCCCGCGATCCACAACAGCAATGGCTGAAAGACCCACCACTTCTTCACATACCCGCTGGCACAACCCGCAGATAAGGCAGCTCTGGTCGGGATCATGGACGGAAAAGCGAGTGGAGATCACCCCGTGCGTTTGTGCCATCTGTCGGATCTCTTCACTGGCCGGGCAGGATGCCAGGAGCATTTCAAAAATCCACCGTCGCACATTATGCACCCGGGGGGTTTCCGTATAGATACGGATGCCTTCTTTCACGGGATATATGCAGGATGCCACTAACTTTGACCAGTCACCTTCCTTTAATTCCACCATACAAAGCCTGCAGGACCCCGTGGGTGTGACAGCCGGGTGGTGACAGAGGGTTGGAATCTCAATGCCGTATTCTTTTGCTGTCTCGAGCACGGTCCATCCGTCCCGGGCTTCCACTTTATTGTCATTTATCGAAAATTTTATCACGTAAGCCTCCTTTATATGATCCGGATTGCATCAAATTTGCAGGACTCTTTGCAGATTCCGCATCGGATGCATTCGTTGGCATTGATGGTGTGGGGTTCTTTTTTGGTCCCGGAGATACAACCGGTTGGACATTTTTTGGCGCAACTGGTACATCCGGTGCAACTTTCCGGGTCAATCTGAAAGGTAATCAGCGCTTTACAGACACCGGCAGGGCATTTCTGGGACTCCACGTGGGCAAGATATTCTTCCTTAAAATACCGGATAGTGGTCAGCACGGGATTGGGTGCACTGGAACCCAATGCGCAGAGGGCACCGTCCTGAATGGCCTGGGAAAGACTTAACAGATCATCAATGTCTTTTTGTGTACCACGGCCTTCTGAAAATCCATCCAGAATCTCTCTCATCCGGGTCAGCCCATATCTGCAGGGCATGCATTTTCCGCAGGATTCTTCTTCCAGAAAGCGAAGAAAATACCGGGCCAGGTCCACGACGCAATCGGTGTCGTCCATGACAATCATGGCACCGGAACCCATCATGGAACCGGCCTTGGTCAATGAATCGAAATCAACCGCCGTTTCTTTTAAAGAATAGGGGATACATCCGCCGGAAGGACCGCCTGTCTGCACCGCCTTAAAAGGGGCGCCTCCCGGCACTCCGCCACCGATTTTTTCCACGATGGTTGACAGGGGCAGCCCCATGGGCACTTCCACAAGACCCACATTGTTCACTTTTCCCACCAGGGAAAACACCTTGGTTCCTGTGCTGTGGGGGACACCGATTCGTTTGTACCAGTCTCCGCCGCGGTCGATGATCAACGGGATATTTGCCCAGGTTTCAACATTGTTCAAAACAGTGGGTCTCCCCCACAACCCCTCTTCAACGGAACGGACATATTTGGGTTTGGGATTACCGGGTTTTCCTTCAATTGAGGTGAACAGCGCAGTTGATTCACCACAGACAAACGCACCGGCCCCCCTGGCGATCCGGGCGTCAAACGAGAACCCGGAGTTCAGGATATTCTCACCCATCAATCCATATGCACGGGCCTGTTCCATGGCAATATTTAAGTGTTTAATGGCCAGTGGATATTCTGCCCGGACATATAAAAATCCTTCCTGGGCGCCCAGGGCATAGGCACCCAGGATAAGCCCTTCCAGAACCGCATGGGGATCCCCCTCCATAATGGTTCGATCCATGAATGCACCGGGATCTCCTTCATCTCCGTTTACCACCACATAGACGGGCCTTCCTTTTTTTTCAATGGCCTGAAGGGCGGAACGCCATTTGCGCCCTGCCGGAAACCCGGCCCCGCCCCTGCCCCTGAGACCGGAAAGTTCCACCTCCTGGACCACCTGATCCGGTGTCATGGTGGTCAATGCCTTGGCAAGGGCCTGGTAACCGCCGGCAATGATCGAGTCATTGATATCGGTCGGGTCAATTTTACCAATGTTATGCAGCACTTTTCGGTCCTGAAGTTTATAAAAGGGGATATCCGCTTCATGTTCTATCTTTTCACCCGTCTGGGGATCCTCGTATAGCAGGCGGTCAATAATTTCGCCCTGCACCACGGTTTTTTCGATAATCTCCCCGGCATCCTTTGGTTTTACCCGCTGGTAAAATATCCCCTGGGGACGAATTAATACCAGGGGACCCCTGGAGCAGAACCCCTGGCACCCGGTGGTTTTAATACCCGGGATAAGCTTGGCTTTTATACCGGAATGGTCAAGTGCAGCCTGGATGGCATCACTTACAGCTTCGCTGCCGTTGGCCAGGCATCCTGTGCCGTGACACACAACGATTACGGGGTGATCCGGATCGATCTGCTGTTCCAGCTGCCCTCGAAAGCTGTTCAAGTCATCCTGGGATTCCAGGCGGCATGGGCTTTGTTTTAGCGCCGTACTCTGATTATGCATGTGGTTCTCCCATTGTTTTGTCCGATGATGGTTCTGTTATCTTTATCATTTCTTTTTCTAATTTCCGCATGGTGGCACCGGGATAGTATTTCTCATCCACCACGGCCACAGGAGCGATGGCACATGCCCCCACACAATTGACGGTGCTCAAAGTAAACATCATATCTTCAGTGGTTTCTCCCGGTTCGATCCCAAGCTTTCTTGACAGTCCGTCTACCAGCTGCTGGCCGCCATTCAGATGGCAGGCGGTTCCGAGACACACTTTTATTTCGTGTTCGCCAGGAGGGTCCAGCCGGAAGGACTGATAAAAGGTTGCCACAGAATAGGCCTGGGTCAGCGGGACCCGGGTGTGCTCGCTTGCCAGGAGCATGGCATCATAGGAAATATGGCCCTGGTGATCCTGGATATCCTGAAGAAGTCCAATCAGATATTCTGGTTTCGGCGGATATTGATCCAATAATTCATCCATATGTTGCAGGGATTCGGTCATCTTATCTCTCCTTTTTTAGGTTTATCGGGGTGGGCGTTGGTAAAAGCCCAAAGGTTTTCATTTTTCTCCAGAGCGAGGAACGGCTCATTCCCAGCAACGCAGCCGTTTGCATTCTATTCTGGCCATTTTGGGTCAGTGCCCGTAAAATCCGGTTTTTTTCCGACAGGGGGGGCCTGGATTTTACCGGGTGTCTGATGGGTAAAAATTCTGGGCTTTCCGGAAGGTATCTTGAAAAGATGATGGGCCCTTTGACAAAAACAAAGGCATGCTCCATCACCCGTTCCAGTTCCCGGATATTTCCAGGCCAGGCATAGGTTGAGAAAAAAGAGAGCACTGCCGGGTCCACCAGACGGACTTGTTTGTTATATTGAAGGTTGAATTTTTTGATGAAATACATGACCAGCAAGGGAATATCCTCCCTTCTTTCCCGTAAGGGCGGAAGATGGATGGGGATGGTTCTCAATCGATAGAATAGGTCCTCTCTGAATCGTCCGTTCGCCTGTGCCGCTTCCAGGTCCTGGTGGGTGGCTGCAATGATTCTGGCCGTTAATTTGATGGACCGGTCAGATCCGACCCGTTCAAATTCTTTTTGCTCGAGAACCCGGAGAAGTTTTACCTGGAGGGAGGGTTTCATATCCCCGATTTCATCCAGAAAAAAGGACCCGTTGGCAGCCAGTTCGAATCGGCCGGGCTTTGACTGGTCCGCACCGGTAAAGGCACCTTTTTCATGACCAAACAATTCTGATTCCAACAGGGTTTCAGACAGGGCAGAACAATTTACCGCCTGAAATGGATTGTCCTTTCGGTTTGACAGGTTATGAATCGCCCGGGCAATGAGTTCTTTTCCGGTCCCGCTTTCTCCTGTGATCAGAACACTGACAGGGCTTTGTGCAATGTCGGGAAGTTTGTCAAAGATCATTTTCATCCCCCGGCTTTTCCCCACCATTCCTTCAAAGGTTTCCAATACCTGGAAGTTTATTTTTTTCCCCGATGGCTGGGGAGCCAGGGAAAAACTTTCAACGCCGCCGACAAGATTCCCGTTTTCATCGTTTAATGGGGCTGCAGTAACAAAAATTTTTTTGATCAAGCCGCTCTGGTTGACAATGGTCATCTCCTGATGTTTGCAAGGCGCCTTTTTGTCAAAGATCTTTGTAAAGGGGCATTCATGACGGCATCGACCGGATTGGAAAACCTGCCAGCAGTATTTGCCGATAATCTGCTCTTTTTTAAAGCCGGTCAGCTGTTCTGCCAGCTTATTGAACGAGGTGATTTTCCATTGCAGATCAATGGAAAAAAGCCCTTCGGGTAAACCGTCTAGAAGATGCTGGTAGCCAATACGGGGAAGGTAGGTTAAGCCGGGAGAAAATCTTTTTTGTACAGGCGGTCTTCCCGGCACTGTACAAAATCGAAGGATCACCCCGATAACTTCCTGGTTCCCCGCCAGCAGAGGACGCGCACAGATACTGCACGGGATTCGTTTGCCACTTGCATGGGACAGATTCACCGCCATTTTGTCCAGGGTAGTACCCTTGTCCAACACGTTTTTCATCTGTTTTTTTGCGGTGTCAAAAGAATCCAGGGCAAATAATTTTTCCAACGGATAAATTATTCCTGGCAGAGGGGATATCCCCAGTATCCCGCATGCCGCAGGATTAATGCACATCAGCCCGAAGGATGCGGATAGGATTATCATTCCCTCCTCATCTGTTTGTGAAACATTTGTATATGTGTTTAACATGTCTATGTTTGCCCCATTGTCTTTGGTCATTCGTGCCGTTTCCCGTTAATTTGAAAATAGCCCCCACAGCCCTTGCCTATAGCAAAGAACAGGCCATGTATGATATCTATCTGAAATTATAGGGAATATGGATCAATGAAGGGTGCCAAAACACCCACTGCTTGCGGGGAGTGAAACAAGAAAGGTGTGTGTTGGAAAAAATATTTGGACTAACTATCTGAAAGTATTGATTCTTTTTATGACTATTTGAAACGTTTCAATATTTGAAACGTTTCAAACATTGAAACGTTTTATGAAAATCACCCCAAAAGATTGAGTATTTTCATTTTTCGCCACAGGGATGTCCGGCTGATGCCCAGTAAAATTGCTGCATTTTTTTTCTTCCCGTCTGCTTGAGCAAGCGCCTGAACAATTTTTTCCCGGTCAGGGCTGATCTCCTTGATAGACAACGGCTCTTGGATGGTTTTTTTTGCAAACACATCTATTTGCGGCAGGTTGTCAAATAGAATGACCGGCCCTTTAACAAAAACAAAGGCATGTTCAATGGTTCGTTCAAGTTCTCTGACATTCCCCGGCCAGTGATAACTTAAAAGCAAGTCCATCACACCGGTATCCACCTTTCTGACATTCTTTTTAAAGATGGCATTGTAAACACGGATGAAATAATTGACCAGCAAAGGGATGTCCTCTTTACGGTCCCTTAGGGGAGGGATCACCATGGGAACCGTTCTCAACCGGTAATAAAAATCCTTCCTGAAAGAACCGTCTTCCATGGCCCGGAACAGGTCTTTGTTGGTGGCACTGATAATTCTGGCTTCCAACTGAATCGGGATGGTCCCGCCGACCCGTTCAAATTCTCTTTGCTCCAGAACCCGGAGCAATTTGATCTGGAGACTGGGTTTCAGTTCACCGATTTCATCCAAAAAAAGGGTTCCCTGCTTGGCCAATTCAAATCTGCCCGGCTTGGTTTTTGTTGCACCCGTAAATGCAGATTTTTCATGTCCAAACAATTCTGATTCCAGAAGGGTTTCGGCCAAGGCAGAACAGTTCACCGCAACAAAGGGATGTTTTGCCCTGGAAGAATTGTCATGGATCGCCCGGGCAAATAATTCCTTGCCGGTGCCGCTTTCTCCGGTAAGAAATACATTGGCTTCACTGGCGGCAATATCCGGAAGGGTTTTAAACAATCGCTGGATCACTTTGCTTTGGCCGATAATATCTGAAAAGGTTTTGGAATTTTGGGATGGTTTAATGTTACCGGTAAGGATTCTAAAGGTTTCAATCGCCCCGACAATCAACCCCTGGTCATCCCTTAAAACCCCGGCATTCACAAGAATCGTCAGGGGGCCATCCTCTTTTCTCAAAATTCTGACATCCTGTTCAGTCCCTATTTCGCCTGTTTCAAGGGCATCTTTAAGGGGACAGCCCCGATCGCAAAGATCTGAACGGAAGATTTCCCAGCAATAATGGCCCAAAACCTCTTGTTTTGTATAGCCGGTTATTTTTTCAGCTGCCCGGTTAAAAGAGGCGATCTGCCACTTGGTGTTGACCGTAAAAACACCTTCCGGTAATGCTTCCAGCAAGGATTTTTGTTCCATCAACACGTTGCGGCTGGAGGTTGCGACTGCTGTGTTTTCTGTTGGTGGATTCACTTTTCGGCCCTTGAATGAAAACACAGACCCTTGAATGGTTTTAGGGTCAAAATAAAGCGGATAGGTTGAAAAAACGATCGGGATGTGCTGACCTTTGGTTGTTTTCATCTGGACTGAAATATTGTTGTGCGTCTCACCTTTGGAAAGGGCTGCTTGGAGAGCATCTCGAACAATTTTGCAATCTTTTTTGCGGATAAAATGATCAATCAAAAGGGGATGACCATATTTCAGAACAGGTCCCAGGACTTCCTGGGCATCCCCATTAACGCTCATGATACCCATTTTATGGTCTAAAACAACCAAGATTTCTTTTGCCAGGAATGTTTCATGGGACGCAGGAGTATAGTTGTCAGGCTTTTTTTTTAGGGGGTCGGGTATGTTGATTTTTGATTTCACGCCATGGGCTCCGAGTGATACCATAGAGAAAGAAATACCCCCTGTCAAGGTTCAGACAACAACATTTCAAGGGTAACTCATGAAAAAAATAAAACAGCCCGAGGGGACGGAATTCAGTGGCCCTGTCCTACTCCAGAGTATCCCGGCGCCCCCTATCTGCAAAAGGACGGTAAATTCACCCGGGGCAAGGGGCTTTTTCATGCCGTTGAATACAAGTCGCTTGCCGATGTGGTGGATGAGGCCAATTCTGTTTGCCTTGAATGCAGGGACCGCCTTTATTTTCTTCATTGCCAAAGATTTTTCTGTTTTTTTTCAACTCTTACATTCAGAAATATTAATACCATATTTTTTGACTTTGTAATGGATCGAGCGTC
>JAHIVS010000265.1 GCA_018816605.1 Pseudomonadota bacterium | reverse complement strand
CGCTTTCAAGAATAATATTCAAGGGGGTGTTAAATTGATACCGGGGAATTCCCCAAAAAAAGGATTTCATACTTTTGGTCTGGAGAACGCTGGAGATTTCATTTCTGAACACAATGATGACAATGAGGGCCGCCACGGTAACAATTCCCTGCATGGCCCAGTTTGTTATGATCAATCCCAGTGAAACCGCCACCTGGTTAATTACCCAGAGGACACAAATGGCCAGGAGGGCCCGGATAACATTGGTGCCTCTGAAAAGCACATAAAGGCGAAAGACAATATAAGAGTTCCACAGGATATCCAATGCATCCTGCCAGCGAAATCCTGAGAACAAATAGATGAGGGATTCCATAGTTTTTTAATCAACCATGCTGAATCGTAGGGTTTCTAACAGGATATCATTGCTATCCGATATTTCGACCCGCCAGGGTCCCTTGTCCATGTCTCTAAGTTGTATCCTGCTGAAAGAGGACCATTTGGGCGGAGAAAGGGTAAGGCGCATGGTGAAAATCAATTTGTCCCGTTTATACCATTTATGAAAAATAATTGTTTTGATGATCACCGGATCAAAATCAGAAAAACAAAACACCTCTCCCTGGGAAATGGGGAATACCACCGAAGGATTTGTGGGTTTAAAATTGTCAATGGATTCACACATGACCGCCTGAACAAGCTTAGCATCTGAAGGTTCCGCACAGAGGTTGGTTGTAAAAAACACCCCCAGGACCATTAGAAAAATGAATCGGTTTATGGGATGGCTGGAAAAGAATTGTTTCATGGCTCTCACTATAGCGAAACCCCCATTTTTTTCAAGATAAAACAATAACAATTTTTAAACTCCCCGGAAGTTTTGTCCGGGGCGGATCTTTTTTAAAATAAAAGATCTGGTGAGGTTTCCTGCCCATTCATCCCATGATAATGAGCAAGACGTCTGCAGAGTATTCATCTTTGATGGTATCAATGATATGACTCTCTGTTTCTTCAGAACGCACCCTGGAAAATCCCATATGGAGATCACCGCAATCCAGGTGTTTATAACCTGAAGGTCACGCATAGATACCCCTCATGGCATAGGTTCGCCAGAATCCCAGGCGGGATGCATACATATAGTCCCATGCCCGTTCCAGTTCTTCAAAATGATTCTCAACGCATTTGAAATATGCGCTTGCTTTAGGGTTGCGCTGTTGGTAAACATAAAGGTTCTATGTCGCGGACTGGGCCATGATGAAATCGATATTGATAATAAAGTTTTTGGGTACATCTGATTGGAAATCAAAACATGGGTGTAACGTATAACGGCCTTGTTGAAAAAATACAACAAAATATGGTACAAAGATAATGCTAAGGATCAACCCGTAAATTATGGAAAACAAGGCCCAAATCCTCATTGTGGATGATGATGAAATCGTTCTTAGAATTCTGGAAAAAGTCCTGACCAAAGCAGGTCATGTAATTTTACTAGCCGCCAATGGAGAGGATGCCCTGATTCAATCCAGAAATCATCCGGATTTGATTCTTTTGGATCTCCAATTACCAGACATGAGTGGATTTGAAATTTGTCAGGCCATCAAATCCAGGGAGGACACAAAAGACATCCCCATTATCATGATCACATCGGATGTGAGCTCCGAGAGTCTGGAGATTGCATTTAAGGCGGGCGCCATTGATTACATTGTCAAACCCTCAAAAAAAATAGAATTGATGGCCCGGATCAATTCAGCCCTAAGCCTGAAACATGAACAGGATGTCAGAAAAAGCCGTGAGAAAGAACTCAAAACCCTATCTGAAAAATTGTCAAAATATCTCTCTCCCCAGGTGTACGACTCCATTTTCACAGGCAAGCAGGATGTGAAGCTTAAAACCAAACGCAAACTTTTGACCATATTTTTTTCAGATATCGTTGGATTCACCCAGATGGCAGATGTCCTGGATCCTGAAGAACTCACCGATATGCTCAATGAATATCTGGACGAGATGTCCAAGATCGCTCTCAAATACGGAGGGACCATTGACAAATTCATAGGCGACGCCCTGATGATTTTTTTCGGGGACCCGGAATCCAAAGGGGAGAGGCAGGATGCCCTAAATTGCGTCAATATGTCCATTGAAATGCGAAATCGATTGAACTATCTTTGCCGGTCCTGGTCAAGCAGGTTGTGTAATGGTCTGAAAATTAGAATGGGCATTAATACAGGGCGCTGTATGGTAGGAAATTTCGGGACCTCCAACCGTCTTGAGTACACCATTATCGGCAGCGAAGTCAATCTGGCCAGCCGCCTGGAAACCGTGGCAAACCCAAATCAGATTGTCATATCTGAACGCACCTATCTGCTGGTAAAAGATCAGATCGCCTGCCGAAAGCTCAAGCCCAAAAATGTAAAAGGGCTGTTCCAGCCCATTCAGACCTATGAGGTCATCAATACCTTTGACAACCTGAACAATTTCAAATACGAGATGACCGAAAAAACCGAGGGCTTTTCCATTTATGTGGATTTCAATTGTATCGATAAAATAAAGGCATTGGAACTGATTGGCAAGGTGACCAAACAATTGGAAAACCATGAATTGAAAAATCCCCAATTCCCGAACAGACACCTTGTGGAATAGTGGATTACATGCCGGGAAAATTGATCTTTAGATCAGGTTCTCTTTGGTGAAACCATTAAAAGCAATGTATGGCCCCAGACGGTCATAGTGATCTCTATCTGAAAACTCAGCCACGATGGTCTTGCCCTGAATCAATGTTATGGTGATTTTTTTTGACACGATTGATCCCCCATGGTCATCCAATATAAATTCCAGGACAGATACATCTCCTTGTTCAATGTTTATTGCAGTGGTGATTCTAAACTGAACTTCACACCTGGAAAGATTGGTGACGGTGACATTTTTTGTCGGCCCTTTTTTTTGGGGAATAAGTTTACCTGCCAAGAACAACTTTTCAACCAGAGGATTATTTCCGGGCACGGGTGGAGGCACGGATGCGGGCACGGGTGTTTTAAAAGCCGGCTCTGTATTCTTTGGAGAAATGTATTGTTTTTTTGCCTCCAGGATAAGTTGCTCTAAGGTTTTATTGATTTTTCGGGGAATCTCGTTGGCAGGTAAGGGTTTGAGTTTGAAAAGCGCTTTCTTCTGCGCAATCACGGCAATAACAGCATCTTCTCCTTTAAAGTTTTCATAAATAGCCTGGTATAGAATCCCTTTTTTAAAATAAAAAAGACTTTTTTTCCCGTTGGGAAGAGACGCTTCAAATAGACAGGTCCGTTCTTCTTTTTCGATCATGAGCAGGAAACTGATAACGGAAATCCCCTTTGGTTTTTTTCTGTTCTGATTGCTATTCAGAGCCTCAATGATTTCCGGGCCAACTATTTTAGGGTAAATCGGTTTGGGATAAAATTTAAGAATATCTTGGGGTATTTGATTTCTAATTTCAGAATTTTCATAGGCAGAGGACATTACAAAGCAGGGAATGGAGGAAAAATGCTCATTCACATAGGCCAGCAGTTCAAATCCGTCCATTTCAGGCATGATAAGGTCTGTAATTATCAAAGAGATTGTTGCTTTTTCAAGTATCTGAACGGCTTCCCGTCCGTTGTTGGCTGTGATTACCTTAAACTGCTTATTGAACCCTTTTCCGAGGCTGGATGCCAGGGCATTCAGCGTCATGAAGTTGTCGTCCACGATCAATACAATATCCATTTGTCTCCTATTTATATAATGTGCCTTAATCTTGAATTAAAATTGCCCCATAGCCGTTGATTGGTCCTGGTATTCATTAATAACCATCGGGGTAAGTTCTTCTAAATCCAGTACCTTTGAGATGAAGGTACCAACGATAATATCAAAAGAAACGGCCAGCAACTTTCTTTTCTTTTTATTCACAGCAAGTCATAATTGTCGTCATTGGTATTACCGGAATCATCCATTCCAGAAAGAATACCACCGATTGCCGTTTAAAATATTCAGTCACAACATTTATGTCAATAATTATTCCTCAAGGCGTGTGGAAATAAATAATATCACAGATATTGTTGTTATCGCTTATTATCAAAGGTTTGTAATTTATTCGGCTGGAAGATTTTGAAAAAAATCAGCTCCAATAGTCGACAGCCGGGATAGTATCATCAAAATCTTTATTCAGCACATAGGTCATTCTTTCCTGTGGCACGAAGTGACGCTTTTGCGCTCAAAACAGGCCCGGACAATATATCGTGCCAGGTTACCAAGCCCGATCTTCTCGGAAGGAAAAATCTTGTCGCCAAAATTTTATTTAGCATTTAAAAGATAACGTTGCTATAAGATTTCTTTCAAGGCCTGATTCATTTGACAGATCGAATAAATTCAAGAATCATGGGCCAGATTTCTTTCTTCGCATTTTGACTGGCAATGAGTCGGGGATGGGTATAATCCTCTTGATACCCATTCTTTTTTGAACACAAAACAAAGGATTTTTCCATACTGCCCAGGGAATTGACCAAGGCATGGCAACCCTCGGGCGGTGCAATCCTGTCCTTTGCACCGGCAATGAAAAAGGCAGGAATTTGAATTTTACCCATGGCCTTGTGATAATCAAACCCGTCTGTTCCCACCCATTTGCCCGAGTGATTCCATTGGGACCACTGGGTTAGGAAACCAGAGGCTTCATCTTCGGGTCCCAAACCTGCGAAGGGCCCCGGAACTTTACCCAGCAGGGTATTCACCACAGGCACCATCCGGGTGATCAGTTTTCCGATGATGGTTTTACCCGCCCCAATGGTTTGGGAGCCCATGCCGGCAATGGCCTGTATTTTTTCCTGGAGAAGGGGATTTCTTGCCATATATATCAGGGGTAAAAACCCGCCCCCGCTGTGGGCGACCCAACTGCATGTCCGACTTTGGGTTTTTGCAAGCACGGTGTGAATAACCGCTGGCACATCATGGAGTGCAAATCCTTCTGCATCCAGATACAATTGCCCGTATTCACCTAGGCCGTGTCCGGTCCATTCATAAATCCAGCAGTCAAACCCGGCCTTGTTGAGGAATATGGCCAGATTTTTGCAGATCAGGGCATTGGAAAAGGTCCCGTGGGTAAGGATCACCGGCGGGTATAGTCTGGAAAAATTGGCATACCGATACAAGGCGATGCGGCTGTTTTTTTTCCCCTGGATGAATTCAGGATTTGGCAGATTGTTAGTAGGACCTTCAACCATTCAGACAGATTCTCAATATGAAAATTGATTAATATCACCAACCACGTAATCCAATGGAAGAGGATGGCCTATATCCATAAATTTTATAAAAGCGGACAGGGACTACACCTGACGGCACTCCCATTCCCCCCGGACCAGGGCGGCCAGTTTCTTGTTGCGTTCTCCCACCAGAACCGTGCCCTCCCAGTCCGGTTCGTCCAGAACCTTTTGCATCAGCAACCCATCTGTATCAAACCACCGGGGCAGGACCCCGCCGAAAAAGTATCCCATGGATCTGAGAACCCCAGTAGCCCCCCCCACCTGGGGAAGACCGGTGTTCAGCCAGATCTGGATCACCCGGATGCCGTTGCGGACCAGGCGCGCCTCTTCGGATGCCATCCGTGATTCAAAATCCCGGCTGGCATCCGGCACCGCGATCCTGGCCACACCGGCAAATTCAAAGGTCTGGATATCCATCCGGCTGAGGGTCGCTTCAGGTTCCCCAAGGGCCTCCTCAAAGGTCCGGGGCTCTTCAAAACCCATGTAACAGGCATCAAACTGGTCCTTGTATGCCCCGGGCACATGCACTTTACAGGCCTTGGGTTTTAGAGAGAAAAAGTTGAGAAGGGTGGAGACCCGTCCGGCAGCGCTTTTTTCCTTGGTATAGGCAGCCGCTGGCATGAGGCTCACCTCCATGGCCCTGGCTTCAAATTTCAGGCTGATGCCAAGTTTCTGGGAAAAAGGATGGTTGCACACCGGTTCCCCATAGATCAAATCCACCCGGGGACTCTGTTTTCCCATCTCAATGCCATGGGCGACCATCTGGGTGAAGATGCCATGGCCACCCCGGTAGAGCGTGTGCACCACCCCGGCCCCGGTTTCAAAAATCCTGGGATTGGGGGCAGAGTTGAACAGGGCGTTATGGCCCACAACGGCCCCGGAGGGAATCCTGGCCACAGATGAGATCACCCGGCCTTCCCGGTTTTCTTTGGCCAGCAGCTCAGGTTCCAGATAGGTGCGAACCGGATATTTATCCCCGTAAACCGAATGGAACAGGGCCGTGACGCCCGGGGCGTCCTCGGGCCTGAACCGGTCCACGGTCCAGGGCTGGTCTGGTTCGATCTCAATGGCTTGTGCAGTCATGACGCTCTCCTTTTAAACAAAATCATCAAACAGGCCCCCGTCAAACTGAGCAGGGCGCTGAGATAGAATACCGGGCCGAACCCGGCAGAACCGACCAGGGCGCTGCCGAGAAAGGGACCCACAAAAAAACCGGCCTGGAACATCTGCATACCCAGGTTGGTGTTCAGGCTTTTGAACCTGGGATCGGAAATATCAAACATCAGTCCGTTGAATACAGGCATGGCCACGCCCCAGCCAATACCAGCCCAGGCCCCTGCCCCGAAAAACAAAGGCAGACGCAGTCCCTGGGGCAGATAGGGCAGTATCCCAAGAACCAGGAACCCCAGTGCCAGAAAACTAAGAACTATAGCCAGCAGCCTGTCCTTGCGGGCCCTGTCCATCAGTTTTCTCCCTGGACAGCCTGATCCAGTCGCATCAGTAGTCTGCCGGCCACATCCCGCCGATAGGCTTTGGTGGCCCGGATATCTGAGATGGGTGAAACCGCAGCCCTTGCCAGATCACAGGCCTTTTCCAGGACTTCCGGCTCAAGGGGTCTGCCACATAAAAAGTCTTGGGTTTCCCGGCTTTGAACAATGGTGGGCCCCACGCTGCCCCAGGCCAGCCTGATCCTGGATAACTTGTTGTGGCTGTCCAGGCTGAACATGGCGGCCAGGCTGACCATGGCAATGGACAGGGCCCTGCGCTGGCCCACTTTTTCAAACCAGTGCCAGGCGCCTGGGTCTGGCTTGTTAAACGTCACCTGCCAGAGAATCTCCCCGGATGCCAGGGCCGTCTGCCCCGGCCCTGTAATAAACTTGGCCAGGGGCAGGCGCCTAAATCCTTCCGGTCCTGCCAGATCCACGGATGCATCCAGCACATACAAAGGCGGCAGTGTATCTCCGGCAGGGGATGCTGTCATGATGTTGCCGCCCAAGGTGCCCATGTTCCGGATCTGGGGGGAGCCCAGATCGGCAATGGCCCGGGCCAGCACAGGAGCATGGGCTCGGATACTCGGGTGATCCATGACACGGGCCAGGGGAACGCCGCAACGGATAAAAATATGCTGATCTGTCTGCCCAATCTCCTGCATCCCCTCAACTCGGTCCAGGGAAATCAAGGTACGGGGCTGAATTCTTTTCTGGCGCATCTGGACCAGAAGATCGGTACCTCCGGCCAGAAGCGCTGGCGCGTCAGAACAGACCAGCAGATTTCGGGCATCATCCAGACATGTGGGAAACAGAACCTCAGCCACGGCAGCCCCCTTTGTTTTTCATCAGTCCTGCAGCCGTGAGGCCGGCGTCAACGATTTTCTGGTACCCGGTGCACCGGCACAAATTACCCGAGACCGCCTGGCGGATACCATCCCCGTCCGTGTCAGGATGGGCATCAAGATGGGTGGCAATGCTCATGACCATACCCGGGGTGCAGAACCCGCATTGGACTGCGCCTGAATTCACAAAGGACTCCTGTACCGGATGAAGCGGGCCGGCAACCGGTGACAGCCCCTCTATGGTGACGATATCCCGGCCCTGGGCCTGGGCCGCCAGCATGAGACAGGCAAGCTTTGTTTCCCCGTCCGCCCGGATGGTGCAGGCACCGCATTCGCCGGTACCGCAGCCCTCTTTCGTACCGGTAAGCCCCAAATCCTCACGGAGCAGATCCACAAGTCTCCTGTCCGGGGGTGTTTCCACGGACACTGGGGATCCGTTCAACATAAATGTAAGCTTCATAGGGTTTCTCCCAAAAGGTCCAGCATCCGGATCCGGGTCAATGGCCACTGCCCGGGCCGTTTCCCGCAGGCATCAGCCACGGCATTGGCAATACAGGCCAGGGGCGCGTCAATGCCCACTTCCCCCACGCCCTTCATGCCAAAGGGACCGGCCTGTTCCCGGGTGGTGACAGAAATCAGTTCCATGGGCGGCAGATCCCGGGCTCCGGGAATGATATAGGTGGACAAGTCCGGGGTAAGGGATTGCCCCTTTTTTGTAAGATAATCTTCGTAAAGGGCATAGCCCAGGCCCTGGGCGATGGCCCCGTGCATCTGCTGTTCATACAGGTCCGGGTTGATCAGCCGCCCGCAGTCTGTTGCGGCCAGGTAGCGGTCCACCCGGATGCCGCCGGTGATGGTGTCCACCGCCACCCGGGCCAGGTGGGCCGTATAGGAAAAAATGGTATGGGGGATACCGTGCATCTGCAACGCCTTTTCGTCGGTCACGGCATCCCTGGCCACCGGCGCCCGGTACCGGCTCACCACGGTCCGTTCCGAAGGGCTCATCAGGCCGGCCAGGAATGCAAGGGGATAGTCTTTGCCCGAGGATAGGTGACGCAGTTTCCCCGGCACCAGGACAAATTCTTCCGGATCCAGAACCATGAGGCTGTCGGCAGCCCGCTTGATAATCCGCTGGCTCAGGCAGGCCGAGGCATCTGCCAGGGCATGGGCAAAGGTGAAGGTGGAACGGCTGGCGGAAGAGGAGCCGCAGGGCAGTGTCTGGTCCGTGTCCGGCAGAATGAGTTCCAGGCCGTCTGCCTGCTGGTTGAGCAGGTCGCCGGCAATGTGCAGAAAAGTGGCACCGTTGCCCTGGCCCATGTCCGAGACCCCGCAGTACACCTTGAACCGGCCCTCCCGGGTCAGCTCCAGTTTGGCATGGGCCACGTCCGGCACCACAGGGCCGTATCCCATCCCGTGCATGGCGCAGGCCATTCCCACCCCCCGAAGGGTATGGGCGGGGGCCCGGGCGGTCCATTCCCGGGCCCCCTGCCAGAGGGGATGGTGCCCCACGGCTTCAAGGCAGGCCCGGATGCCCGTGGAATGGGCAAGGGTGTTTCCGGTCGGCGCTTTCATACCCCTGGCCAGACAATTTTTCAGACGGATGGCAACCGGGGACATCGTAAGTTTCGCGGCCATAAGATCCACCACCTGTTCCATGGCAGCCGCAACCTGGGGCACGCCAAATCCCCTGAAGGCTCCGGCCACGGGGTTGTTGGTATAAACGGCCCGGCCACTTACCTGGGTATGGGCAATGGCATAGGGCCCACCGGCATGCTCAAGGCCCAAAGCCAGGACCACGCCCCCCAGGTGATCATAGGGACCGGTATCAAAATCGGCCTTAGCCTCCAGGGCGTGAAAGGTACCGTCGGCCTTGGCGCCCAGACGGAAAAAAAGCGTGGCCCCATGGCGCTTGGGACTTGCCAGAAAACTCTCTTCACGGTTCCAGACCATGCTGACCGGCCGTCCCGGGCATGCCAGGGCAGCCAGCCCCAGAAGGGATTGGACCGTAATCCCGTCCTTGCCGCCGAAGCCGCCGCCCAGGAAGGGGGCAATCACACGAATTTTTTCCGGGGAAAGTCCCAGGGCCTGGGCAATTTCATGGCGGTCCCTAAAAGGGGTCTGGGTGGAGGCGGTGATGGTCAATTTGTCTTTTTCAAACAGGGCCCTGCCGCATTCGGTCTCAAGGCAGACATGTTCCTGGACCGGCACCTCAAGACTTAAGCTTGCTTCACAGTCACAGTCGTTGAACCCTTCCACCCCTTCTCCTGTGGTCAGTGTGCCGGCGAGCAGGATATTGCCCGTGTCATGATCCGGATGGATGAGGGGAGCCTCCTTGGCCAGGGCATCCCCAACACTGAAAATCCCGGGCAAGGGCTCTGCCTCAAACCGGATGAGATCCAGGGCCCGGGCCAGCGTGGTTTTATCCTCTGCCACCACCAGAGCCACGGCATCCCCGCAGTGGCGGATGCAATCATCAACCAGGACCGGCTGATCCTGACGGACCACCCCCTGGCGGTTGGATCCCTGTATGTCTTTGTGGGTGAGAACGGCTGCCACCCCGGCAAGGGCGCTGGCCTGGTCCGTATGGACCCGGATCAACCTGGCATGGGGTATGCCAGCGCGCTTAACCCCTGCCCAGAGGTCATCTTTGGAGGGCAGGTCTATGGTGAATTTTTCAACCCCCCTGACCTTGGTGAATGCGTCGGATCTTGGCGTTGAAATTCCGATTTCAGGTGGTGAACTTATATTCATTTTCAATCTTTCAAATTTATGTTGCGTCATGGAATCCGTAGACGCCATATTGTTATCGATTATGGATTACCCAGTTTATTTGTCAAGGAATTAATCGTCCGGGTGAAGGCCACCCAGGCGGGATCTTATCCTTTTTCTGGTGGGGATATTTCGCCCATGACCTGGGAAAAAACATGGCAGAACGCTTCCATCACCGGCGCCTGGACCAAGGAGATGCGGATCCAGTTTGGAAACCGAAATCCTGTCATGGTACGGATCATGATACCCCGGGTCATGAGTTTTCTGTACATCAGGGTGTCGGAGACCGGAAGGTGCACCATGACATAGTTTCCCTGGTTGGCCACATGCTCAAGCCCCATGGATTCAAACAGCTCACACAGCCGGGTCCGGGCTCCCGAGACCATCTGGCGGGTGCGGGTAACAAAACTGCCGTCATTGGACAAGGCTGCTACGGCAGCCTGTTGGGCCAGGGTGTTGACCGAATAGACAATATGGGTGCGCCGGATCAGTTCCACCACTTCAGGAGAGGCGGCAAGATAGCCGATTCTCAGGGCTGCCAGGGCATACATTTTTGAAAAGGTCCGAAACACCACCACATTGGGATACCGGGTCATCAGCTCCATACCGTCGGGAAAGTCCGGTGCTTCCACATATTCAAAATAGGCCTCGTCAATGACCACCATGGCCCGGTTGTCCACCTGGTCCAGAAAGTTTGTCATGACCTCCCTGTCCCAATAGGTGCCTGTGGGGTTATTGGGGTTGCAGACAAAGAGGAGCTTGGTGTGGCTGTCCATGGCATCCAGCATGGCCTGGGGGTCAAACCCGAGATCTTTCAGGGGGATCAGCCGGGCCTCAAGCCCCGAGAATTCGGCCACCCACTCATACACGGCAAAGGTCTTGTCTGCGGTGATGATATTATCCCCCTTGGTGCAGAAGGCCTTGATCACCGATGCAATGACTTCGCAGGAGCCGTTGCCCACCAGGAACTGGTCCTCCCCTTTTCCAAAGCGCTGGGCCAGGACCCCTCGCAGGTCGTGGCAGTCGCCGTTGGGGTAGACCGGCACAGCCGCCCGGGGGAACTGCTCCACCAGGGCGCCCACCTCAGGGGGCGGCCCCAACGCATTTTCATTGTTGTTGAGCCGGTGAAGGTGATCCACCCCGTAAAGCTGCATCAGGGCAGTATCCGGCTTGCTGGGGTAATAGGGGGAAAAGGCCCGGACATGGTCAGGAACAAGGCTTTGGGCGTTAAATGGATTCATATTCAAACACGACAATATCTGACGTCCCACCGTAAGGCAGGATTAGTCTGGGCCTGAACCCGGTATTCAGGGCAATGCCGCCCAGGGCTGCCTGCCAGCCCTGGGACAGGTCCAGCTGGAAAAGAATGGACTCGTATCCCTCCTTTGTCAGGGTGGTCGCATGGTTGAGAAGACAGCCGGCCATGTTCCGGCCACCCACCAGGGGAACAAGGACAGCCTCGGAAAGCTTGGGCCTCAGCCGGGAAGAGATCACAGACCGGTCCGGCAGGGCCTCTCCCATATCCTGGGTGGGCCGGATCTGCCGCATGAGCACCAGGTCCCGGTATTGTTTTTCCAAAAAGGGGATCAGATCCGGATGGGACCAGACCGATGTGCCAGGGTCCTCGCCCAGGTGGCGGTACCAGATTTTCATCTGTTTGTCGCAAGTTCCCAGGGAACCCAGGCATTCAAAATCCGTCCGGGGCAGGTCTGAAGTGGCCCGGCCACTGAACAGACCCAAAGCATGGGTCCGGGCGGCCCGCTGGATCATGTGCTCTGTGAGCAGGGCAGCACAGCGTTCCCCGGTTTCAAAGGTATAGGGACCGAAAAAGGTCAGGCTGCGACCTGCACCGACCTGCCAGCAGACAGCACCAGCGACCTCCCCGGCCGGAGTAAGTGCCACGGCCATGGTCATATCCTGTCGGGCCACCATGTCTGCCAGTTTTCCCGGTTTAAAAAAGGCCTGGTGAAGGCTGTGGGCGTCATACAGACACAGGGCACGGATACAGGCCTCCTTGACCAGGGAAGTATCCGGATTCGGATCAATGGAGAGTTGCCCTTTTGGTACCAGATATTCCCCGGCTTCCGGTTCAACAGACGGATACTTTAAATCCTGGCGCAGGGTCAGGCGGACGATTTCCCCCTCCAGGCGGATGGAAAACCGGTCTGTCATACGGGAGGCCAGCACCAGGCCCAGGTGGGTCAGGGCCGGATCTTCGGCCACCCTTGCCCCGGGGCAGAGATTCATGGCCCACAGGTCTGAGGGATCTGTGCGAAAAGAGAGTCTGGCCTTGACATGCCAGCCGCCCGGAATGATTTCTATATGAATTGCCGTTCCCGGGGATGTGCCGGCCAGGAACATCACGATTTCCTCCACCGCCATGGTCAGCCGGCCGGTCTGCTTCGGAGCCAGCCCCATGGCAGGGCAAGATCTCTCCACAACAGCCTGGGCCAGGGGAACCCACTGGCGGTCCGCCCAAATTTTTGCTGAAATACATTGGTCATTTATCTGCATCTGATCTGCCTTTCTTGTTAACCGATTCAAAACTAAAATATTACAGCGCTGTCATGCCTGTGTCATTTTTTCCGGCCCTATGGACAAAAATCAACATTAACCGTTTCGGAACCGATGGTCAAGGTGGCGTTGGATTCTGCCATGCGGCTGATAACCCTTCCTTTGCGGATGACAAAAAGCCGTGGGGGACGAAGGCGGATACATTCCTGCTTGGATCTGGCCTGGAGGATCACCATGTCGGCATTGCATCCGGGGGTCAGGCCGTAACCTTCAAGATTTAACGTGGTGGCGCCGTTGGTGGTGATTGCGTCAAACAGGGCTGCCTGCTGGTCAACTCCGTTCATGTGAAGGGCATGGACACCCATGTGGGCCACTTCCAGCATGTCGTGGGTTCCCATGGGGTACCAGGGGTCCATGACATCATCATGGCCAAAACTTACATTGATACCGGCGTCCAAAAGTTCCGGGACCCGCATGAGTCCCCTTCTTTTCGGGTAGGTATCATGGCGTCCCTGGAGAATCATGTTTACCAGGGGGTTGCAGACGCAGTTTATCTTTGCCTCTGCCATCAGGGGCAAAAGCTTTGACACATAGTAATTGTCCATGGAATGCATGCTGGTGAGGTGGGAGCCGGTCACTCTCCCCGTAAGTCCCAGGCGCTGGGTCTGGAAGGCAAGGGTCTCAATGTGCCGGGAATGGGGGTCATCGGATTCGTCACAATGCATGTCCACCATGAGTCCTCTTTTTTCAGCAAGCTCACACAGCAGGCGAACCGATTCCTGTCCGTCTGACATGGTTCTTTCAAAATGGGGAATTCCCCCTACCACATCCACCCCCTTATCCAGGGCGGATGTTAACAGTTTCATCCCGTTTTTGGATCGCAACACCCCATCCTGGGGGAAGGCCACCAATTGAAGATCAATATAATCTTTCATCTCCCTTCGAAGTTCTAAAAGAACATCAACGGCCATGAGGCTTTCATCCGTGGTATCCACGTGGCTTCGGACAATCAGATTGCCCTTGGCAATGGACCAGTGCAGCAGCTTTTTAGCTCTGGCCTTAACCGCTTCATGGGTAAGCGTGGGCTTGAGTTCTCCCCATATTTTGATTCCCTCCAGCAGGGTGCCGCTTAGGTTGAGCCGGGGGGTGCCCATGGAAAGGGTGGTATCCAGGTGAACATGGCTGTCGATGAAGGGAGGGGTTACAAAATACCCGTTCGCATCAATTGTCTGTTTGGGTGTTTGTTTTTCCCCCTCAATTTTGGGGGCCACCTCAATGATTTTTCCCTCCTTGCAGGCAATTTGAACCAATTCTTTTCGTCCGTGAAGTTTGGCGTTGGTCACCAATAGATCGATCATGGTTATCGCTCTCCTTTTCTAAATGGGATCAGCAGGGCTTTTGGGTAGATAGCTTTTCTGGACATGACAATCAGGGCAATGATGGAAAAAATATAGGGCAGCATGAGATAAAATTGATAGGGGATGGCCATGCCGGCCTGTTGCTGAACCCGCATCTGGATGGCATCAAACGCGGCAAACAGCAGGCATCCTATCAGGGCCTTAAAGGGCTTCCAGGAGGAAAACACCACCAGGGCGATGCAGATCCATCCCCGGCCGTTTACCATGCCGATGTAGTAGGCATCAAAGGCTGACATGGTGAGAAAGGCCCCGCCAACCGCCATCATGGCACTGCCCGAGCACACGGCCAGGGTTCGAAGCAAAAAGACATTCAACCCCTGGGCCTCGACGGCCAGGGGGTTTTCGCCCACCATGCGAAGGGCAAGGCCCAAAGGGGTTTTAAAAAGAATAAAGGCCACAATAATGATGGCGGCAAAGGCAAGATAGGTCAGGGGTGTCTGGTTGAAAAAAATCTCCCCGATAAAGGGGATGTCCTTGAAAAAGGGGATATCCAGAGGTGTGAAGGGGATAATTTTTGGCGGGGTGGTCGCCTTGGGCAGCAGCATCCGAAACACATAGGCACTCAGGCTGCTGCCCAGCATGGTGATGCCAAGGCCGGTCACATGCTGGGAAAGTCCCAGGTAAACCGTGAACACCGAGTGAAGCAGGCCAAAAAGGGCACCCACAAAGGCGGCAAAAGCGATTCCCCCCCAGAGGCTTCCCCCCAGATACACCCACATCCAGCCCCCCATGCATCCTGATGCCATGATGCCTTCAATGCCAAGGTTTAACACCCCGGCCCTTTCACAGACAAGTTCCCCCAGGGTGCCGAATATAAGCGGGGTGGCCATGCGGATGCAGGCCATCCAGAACCCGGTTTCGAGAAAAAATCCTATTAAATCCATGGCGCTTGTCCTCTTTATATCTGGTTTTTATCCGGTTTTTATCCGGTAGCGTGTGAGAAAGACGGCAACAAGAACGGATAGAAGGGACACCGCAGTGGTCACATCGGCAATATAGTTTGAGATGTTAATGGCCCGGCTCATGGAATCGGCCCCAATATAAATAATGG
>JAHIVS010000264.1 GCA_018816605.1 Pseudomonadota bacterium | reverse complement strand
CGGAAGATGAGATCAAGTCATCCTCCCGGAACGAGGTTCTGGTCTTTGAAAAAGAGCAGGCTGCTTACGGAAAGTTGGTGGACAGAAATATCAAACTCTGCTTTCTTTTTTCCGGCATGGCGGTTACGGGAAAACTGGTTTACTATCCATTGACGATTCTCAGCGCCCTGGGGATGCTCTATTCAGCCATGCCGCTTTTTGAACGGGGGATAAAGGCTGTTTTCAAGGAAAAGCGTCCTCGAATCGAGATACTGGATACCTTTGCAATCCTTTTCTCCGTTTCCCTCGGGTATATCACCGCAGGCGCCTTCATGGGCATCATCTATTGGTACGCCCAGAAGTTGAGAATCAAAACTGAAACAAGCTCACGCCAGAACCTGGTGAGTATTTTCGAGAAACAGCCGGATACGGTCTGGATTCTCCGGCAAGGCGTTGAAATAGAGATTCCCTTTAATTCCCTGGAAGCAGGCAATATAACCGTCATCAACGCCGGGGAACCCGTTCCCGCAGACGGTATTGTCGTTAACGGAGATGCCGTCATCGATCAGCACATTCTGACAGGAGAGTCCCAGCCCGTTGAAAAGAGCGTGGGGGATACGGTGTTCGCCTCCACCATCCTCCTGGCCGGAAGGATAGAGGTTAAGGTGGAGACAGCAGGCGATGATACCATTGCCGCAAAAATCTGCGGTATTTTAAGGAACACGGCAGACTTTACCGCTGCCATCGAATCCACGGGCCAGGAGATTGCCGATGCCTCGGTCATCCCCTCCCTGGCAATGAGTATCGGCGGGTTCCCCTTTGTGGGTATGCAAGGAATGGCCGCCTTGTTCAGTTCCAATTTTCTGAGTTCTTTCAGGATGGCCGCCCCCATCTGTATATTGAATTACCTGAACCTGGCCTCCAAAAACGGCATCCTGATAAAGGACGGACGATCTTTCCAGCTGCTCCCCACCGTGGACACCGTTGTTTTTGACAAAACAGGCACACTCACCAGGGAGCAGCCCAGCGTCGGGGCGATACATTGCTTTAACGGGGCGAACCAGGAGGAGGTGCTGACCCTTGCCGCAGCAGCGGAGAATAGACAGGCCCATCCCATTGCCGCCGCGATCATCCAGGAGGCCAGGAAACGAAAACTGGATATCCCCTACATCGATACGGCAAATTATGAGATTGGTTACGGGATTTCAGTCCGGATCAAGGAGCGGATGATTCGGGTGGGAAGCGAAAGATTTATCTCCCAGAAGGGCATCCCCCTTCCCCGGGGTATTGAACCTATCCGGGACCAAAGCTATGAGCTGGGTGTTTCGCTGCTATACGTTTCATCGGATGATGCACTGATCGGGTTGATCGAGATGCATCCCACGATTCGGCCCGAGAGTCTTGAGGTCATCCGAAAACTCAAGGAACGAAATATAAGAATTGTGATCATCTCAGGGGACCATGAGAAACCCACCCGGGCCATGGCCGAGAAGCTCGGAATCGATGAATTCTTTGCCGAGATACTGCCCCGGGATAAAGCCCGGCTGGTTGAAAAATTACAGGATGCCGGCAGAAAGGTGTGTTTTGTCGGTGACGGTATCAACGACGCCATTGCCCTCAAAAAGGCCAATGTCTCCGTATCCCTCCGGGGGGCTTCCACTGTCGCAACAGACAGTGCCCAGATCGTGCTCATGGATGAATCACTGGAAAAGCTTCCCCAGCTTTTTGATATCGCCTATAGTTTTCAGAACAATATGAAAGACACCTTCTATGCCGTTAGCGGACCGATGATTTTCTGTATCGGCGGGGTGTTATATGCTAACTTTACAATTCTCAGCACAGTCGTGCTTTACGGCGTAAGTCTGGCTTCCGGATCTATCGTAGCGGCACGGCCCTTTTTTAATGGTAAAGATCTTAAGGTTTCAACAAAAGAAAGGACCCATGAACAAAGAATATCATCAGAAAAGAGATAAAAAAAACGTGTCCGAAAAAAGCTATCCCCTGACCCACGGCCAGAAAGGCATATGGTTCCTGACCCATCTGGCTCCGGACAGCAGGGCCTACAATGTCATATACGCAGCCTTTATCCGGCCCGACATCAACCCGGATCACCTTCAGAAATCGTTGACCTATCTTGCCCAACGACATCGTGTATTGAACACATTCTTTCAGATGAACGGTTGTGAAATTATCCAGACCATACCCGAAAACCCAGGCTTTGACCTTACCATCATCGATGCCTCGTCCTGGTCCGCAAGCAGGCTCGACCAGTGGATAGACGATGAGGCTGACCGGCCATTCGACCTGACCCAAGGCCCCCTGGCACGTTTCACCCTGTTGAACCGGCGTGACAACAGCAAGCACCTGGAACGGATTTTTCTGGTGACCATGCACCATATTATCAGTGACCATGAATCCATGCAGATTTTCATGGAAGACCTTGTGGATACAGTTGAGGCCGTCGAGAACGGGCACGAACCAAGCTTGCCCACCCAGGACGCCGAGTACAGCGATTTTGTCACCTGGCACAACAACCTTGTGGAAAGCGCCAAAGGCCAAAAATCCCAATTGTACTGGAAAAATCAGCTGAAGGGGGAACTGCCGGTTCTTGACCTACCCGTGGATAAACCCAGACCGGCTGTTCAGACATTCAACGGGGCGATACAGGTCTTCTGGCTTGAAGAGCCCCTCTGCCGCAAAATCAGAGACCTATCCCGCGACCTGTCCTGCTCCCTGTACACCACCCTGCTGCATATATTTGAGGTGTTTCTTTACAAGCTGACCGGTCAGGAGGTTTTTTTCGTCGGGTCCGCCACATCCCTCAGAAGAAAAGAGGCCTTCAAAAGGCTTATGGGGTACTGCGTCAATCCCTTTGTTCTGCGAGCGGATCTTACCGGAAATCCCAGGTTTGATGAGCTGGTACAGCGTTCCCGGGAAAATTTGCATGCTGCACTGGCCAACAGCGAATACCCCTTTCCCCTGGTGGTGAAGAATCTTCAGACCGACCGGGACCTGAGTCACGCGGCCCTGTTCCAGGCCACCTTTAATTTAATCAGGGAAAACTCTAAAGCATGGCCCTGGTCTGAACAAAATGAACGCTGTTTTCTGAACCGTATGGAAAGGGTCGGTCAGCGAGGGGCATCCTTTGACCTGCTCCTCAGCGCAATCGAGGTCCAGGACCAACTCAGGCTTGAATGGACTTACAATACAGATCTTTTTGACCCGGCCACAATTTGCCGGATGCACCGGCAATTCCAGGTGCTTGTGGACGAAATCCTAAAGGCCCCGGATACCCCGGTCAACGCCATATCCATGATGACCCCGGGGGAAAGGCAGCGCCTGTTAACAGAACTGAACCGCACAGACACCGACTACCCTAAGGATCAATGTATCCACCACCTTTTCCAGGCGTGTGCCGAGAAGACGCCAACGGCTGTGGCCCTTTGTTTTGGCAGCAGGTCCATGACCTATGGACAGCTCAATGGCAAGGCCGACAAAATAGCCTGCCACCTGAGTTCCTTGGGAGCTGGACCCGGAATTATTGTGGGGTTGTG
>JAHIVS010000263.1 GCA_018816605.1 Pseudomonadota bacterium | reverse complement strand
TCATTTTTTCCAGCAATATTTTGCCCGAGGACATCCCCCGGATAGACACCGGGTTGCGGTCCCGGTTGTCCATGGGCCTGGTCACCCAGATCAAGGCCCCGGGGTTTGATACCCGGGTTCGGATCCTGTTGAAAAAGGCCAAGGCGGCCGGGTATGAAATGCCCCGGGAGGTCCTGGAATACATTGCCCAGGAGTTGTGCCGGGATGTCCGGCAGCTGGAAAGCGGATTGCATGGCATTGCTGCCAAGGGGCAGTTGCTGAATCGGTCCATTGACCTGGCCCTGGCCCGGGGGGTGGTTCAGACAATTTCAACCGGTCACCGGTCCGTCACCCTGGACCAGATTAAACAGCTGATCAGTAAAGAATTTTCCGTGTCAGAAAAGGATCTGGTGGGGCCGGTCAGAAAACAGCGGATTGTCAAATCCCGGCAGCTGGCCATTTTCTTGGCCCGCAAATATACGGACCAATCTATCAAACATATCGCCCAGGCATTTGGCCGGTATCATGCCACGGCCATCTATTCCATTAATGCAGTTGAACGGGAGCTCAGACAAAAGGGCAAGCTGTTTGACCAGGTCAATTATTTGTCAAAAAAATTAGAAACAAGCACAAGGGGTAATTAAATGGGCAAGGCGGCCGCACATCTAACCACATCGGACCTGGAGGGGATTGCCCGGGGGTTGTTCAAAGTAACATCCACCCAGGGCGGGGAAATGATCGGGTTGTGTCCGGCCCATGAAGACAAGGAACCTTCTTTTTCATACAATGCTGCCAAGGATGTTTGTCACTGTTTTACACCCAGTTGTGGGTTTAGCGGTGATATTATCGCCTTGTGGAGCAAGGTCCGGGGATCCGGGGATAGTAAGGAGGATTTCAAGGCGTTTTGTATTGAATATAATATATCCGATGGATTTAACCCAGGGGAAGGCCAGAAGGAAAAAAAAGTGGTCCAGCCCCCTTTGAATGAGGCCTATCAGATGCTGGGGCCTTTGCCGGAGCCATGGGTTGATAAACTTGTCATAACCAGGGGCTGGCATCCTTTAGCCCTTAAGGCCTTGGGGATTCGGCAACAAACCCATTATCAGAAAAAAGATTCCACCCAGCTCATTCAATTGAAAAAACCGGAACGGATTGCCATTCCGATTTTTGATCAAAACAACGATGTCCGGAATATCCGCCTTTATAAACCCGGTGCGAAAAAATTAAAGATTATTTCCTGGGGCAGTAACTACGGGGATGCCCGCCTGTTCCCCCCATCCCCCCAGGCGGACCGCCCCGTCCTATTATGTGAGGGTGAATCAGACGTTATCTGTGCGATCAGTAACGGGTTCAATGCCATTACCCAGACCACCAAACCGAAAAAATGGAGCAAAGAGCATTTAAAACAGTTTGAAAACCGGGATGTGGTCCTTGCATTTGATGCAGATCAACCGGGCCAGCATTATGCCCAGGTCTTTGCAGGTCCGGAGATTTACAAGGTGGCCAAGTCGGTGCGGATGCTGGAGTGGCCCAATTTTATGGGCAGACGGGAGGATGGTTTGTGGCCGGAGGATCACGGCCAGGATCTGACTGATTTTTTTGTTAAGCATAAAAAAACAGCGGTGGACCTGCAGCGGTTGATTGATGACGCGGATCATTTCAAGGCTCCGGAACCCGTCATCGAGAGCCAGGCCCTGGAGTTTTTTGTGCGCGGCATGAATGACCGGATATCCTTTAAGGCAAACCTGTTAGCCTCCCGGCTTATGGAGAAATATAATTTATTGCATTGTCCAGATATCGGGGAATTATACAAGTGGAATGGCCGATATTGGGAAGAATTTCACGCGAAATATTTGTCCAGTGCCGCATTAAAGATGCTGGGGATAGAAGGTAAACAGGCATGGGTAAACGATGCGGTTTTCCAGGTCGAGGCCCTGTCCACCATTCCCCATGGCCGGAGTCTAAATGATAAGCTGGATTTTATTTGCGTTAAAAACGGGATGCTCAATATCACCACGGGGATCCTGGAGGATCACCACCCGGATTTTTATGCCACCTATGAATTGGCCGTGACGTTTAACCCAAAGTCAAAGGATACCTGTGGGCGGTTTCTGCAGTATCTGGATGAAACCATTAAAACTCCGGAGGTGATTGCCCAGGTCCAGGAATTTTTTGGGTATTGTTTTTTAAGGCGGGTGCCCTTTGCAAAATGTTTGTTGCTCCTGGGGCCGGGGTCCGATGGAAAATCCACCATCCTAAAATTGCTCCGGGAAATGATCGGCCCGGAAAACTGCGCGGCCGTATCCTTTGCAGAAATGGAGGACCAGTTTTTAAGGTCTTCCCTGTATCAAAAGACCGTGAACATATCCACGGAGGTGGGCAGCAAGGCGGTGGAGTCTCCATATTTTAAAGCAATCACGGCAGGGGACCCAATCAATGCAGCCTTTAAACACAAAAACACTTTTACCTTTGTCCCCTATTGCAAACAGATTTTTGCAGCCAATAAAATGCCCCGGGTCCGGGATAATTCGGATGGGTTGTTCCGGCGTATCCTGCCCATATCATTCAAAACACAATTCAAAGAGGGTGACCCAAACACGGATCCCTTCCTGGATGAAAAATTGCTGGCGGAAAAATCAGAGATTTTCCACTGGGCGCTGGCAGGTTTAAACCGGTTGCTGAAAAATCAAAAGTTCACCTGGTCTGAGGAAACCGAGGAACTATTGATGGAATACAAGCGCCTGAACAATCCTGTCATTTGTTTCTGCCAGGATGTGTGCCAGGTGGAGACCGATGCCCAGGCCAAAAAAGAGGACCTGTTTGCCGTCTATGAAAGGTATTGCCGTAAAAACGGATACAGGACCTATTCCCGGGAAAACTTTTTCCGGGAGCTATACGCGGCCCATTCATCCTTGAAACAATGGCGACCACGAAAGGACAACCCCCAGCGCCTGCCCTATATCCAAGGCCTAAGAATCAAGGATTTCCTGTCATGATGTGCCCAACTGCCCGCCGGATCCCCGGACCCCCGCGCCCCGTTTTTAGGCCCCGCCTAATTATGGGAACCCTGATTGACCCGATTCTGGTCAATGCCCGGTCAAGGGTGGTCAAGGTGACCCGGTTTTTATCACCCACCAATATCAATAACAAAATCAGCTATTTAAAAAATTTCGGTCAAGGTGGTCAAGGTGGTCAAGGCAACTTTTCCCCTATTACACGTGCGCGCGCATATTTTTTATTATTGTTTTTAAAATCTTCTTTTCTAAAAAAAAGCATTGACCACCTTGACCAAACCAATACCGGAGCGGGTTTCCACCCTGACCATTCACCCAGTCCAGCATTGACCACCCTGACCAAACCAAAAAAGGAGAAAAAAACCATGTCCACTGCCTTTGATTTGCTCAATGAAAAATATGGAACCCCGGTGGCCCCGGTGGCCCTGGCGGCCCAGGATATCCAGGAGTATGACGCTGCTGAAAAAATGGGGGCTCTGGTGCATGTCATGGCCCCCGCCATCCTGGATCCGGATCACCAGGACATGGAAAATTGGAAAGACAGCGAACCCGTGGTCATGCTGTCCGCTTTTTTGAAGGAATTCAATAATCAAGGATTTTCCTTACAGGTGACCAGGGAAGGCCAGCCGACCCTGTCTTTCGACCCGGGCCTGACAACCCGGGACCATGACCCGGAACGGTGGGACCTGGTCCTGCATCTAAGACACCTGTTCACCCAGGCCCTGCCGGATCTGCAAACCCTGATATCCCAGGGCTTAATAAACCTAAAACAAAACTACTGGATTTGATCATGATATCTCTATCCCATTTTTCAAACACCATCTTCATGGCCATACAATTATCAAAACCCACGCCCAAAAAGCTTTGGGTCCTTCTGACCGACCCCTCTACACGGTTTCGAGCAGCGTGGGGGTTGGCTCTATTTATTTTTGAAAATGAGAGAGAAATGAGAAACGGCGCTTTTCTCATTGGTGCCCGGGTCCATTTTCTGTGCCTGAAAGCAGTGGCCATCCAGATTTTGTGCGGTGAGAAATGTGCCGGCAATGTTCCACAAGTGAACGGCTAAAACGGTTTCAAATATATGGCAGGGGAAAAAAAAAAGGGGGGTGGGGGTTTTTATGGAGTTTTCAAGAGGGAAAAGAATATGAGTCCGGAACAGAATCATGGACAGACCACAACAGGGCACCGGTTGCCGACATTTCCCAATAGACGGGCGGTTTTTTTGGAGCTGGAAAAAGCCGGGTATCAGGTTTCACCGGCAAAATTATATCGGGATTTTGAAAAGGGATTGATTGTCATGGAACCGGACGGCAGTGTCCTGGAGGTGGAGGTCCGGGCCTATGCCTTGACTAATTTGTCCAAGGGGGATGCAACCCTGGACGATGTCCGGGATATCCAGGGGATCAAAAGTCAAAAAGAATGTGACAAACTGGATGAGCAAATCGCCCGGTTGCGGTTTGATCGGGAAAAAGAGGAGGGGAAATATATTCCCCGCAAGGATTTTGAGTCGGAACTGGCGGCCAGGGGTGCGGTCCTGGAATCCGGGTTCCGTCATCTTTTTCAACGGAAGGTGTGGGAATGGATCACCTTGGTGGGTGGAAAACCTGAAAAATCGGCTGATTTTTTGGAAGCATTGAACCATGGTCTGGATGAAGAATTGAACCGGTATTCCAGTACAGAAGTCTTTCAGGTTATTTTTTTAGAGGAGTGACGATGATAAAAACAATCACAGCAGTAGACCTATTTTGCGGCGCAGGCGGGACCAGTACCGGGTTGCTCCAGGCGGCGGAATCCATGGGAATAAATGTTGAGCTCACAGCCATTAATCATTGGGACAAGGCCATTGAAACCCACCTGAAAAATCACCCGACCGTCAGGCACCTGTGCGAGAACCTGGACAATGTAAATCCCCGGACCCTTTTTCCTTCAGGCCGGATAAATCTTTTGGTTGCCTCCCCGGAATGTACCCACCATTCCAATGCCCGGGGCGGGGTCCCTTGTTCTGATCAGTCCAGGGCCACGGCCTTTCGGATTGTCGATTGGGCAGCGGCTCTCTACATTGACAATATCCTGATTGAGAATGTTCCGGAGTTTCAATCCTGGGGGCCCCTGGGTGCAAACGGTCAACCGCTCAAATCTATGAAGGGCAGAACCTTCAAAGGGTTTAAAGTTGCCTTGGAATCCCTCGGGTACCGGGTTGAACACCGGGTTTTAAATGCTGCGGATTACGGGGACCCTACCTGCAGGAATAGATTTTTCCTGATCGCCAGACGGGGGAACAAGCGGATCACCTGGCCAAGTGCTACCCATGCCGAAAAGGGATACACCGGGTATGCTGGCAAAGAGATTAAACCATGGGTGCCGGCCAAAAATATCATTGACTGGGAACTCGAGGGGCAATCAATTTTTACCCGGAAAAAGCCACTGGCAGAAAAGACACTGGCCAGGATCGAATACGGATTGAGGAAGTTCGGCGGGGAGGATTTTCTTGTCAGCTTTTTCGGGAGTGGTAAAGGGGTTTCTCTTGACAAGCCTCTTGGTACTGTTATGGCCAATGGGAAACACCACGGCCTGTGCCAACCCTTTCTTACGATCATGAAGGGGAAAAGCATGTCCCGGGATATTAACACCCCGGTGCCCACTCTGACCACCAAACAGAATATGTATCTGTGTCAGCCGTTCTTGACCCGATTTCATGGAGGGAAAGATTCAGAAAAACGGGTCCATGGTGTAAACGGCCCCCTGCCAGTAGTGGATACCAGCAACCGGTATGGATTGGTTGAGCCTTTTTTGATCAGCCAGAATTATACCCATTCCGGCCCAAGCAGAGTTCGGGGCGTTGATCAACCTTTCCCGACGTTGACCACCCGGCCGGGCCAATGCCTGGTTGAACCCTTCATCCTGCCCCAACAACAGGGGGGTCCGGGTCAACTCCGGGTCAGATCAACAAAAAAGCCTCTTTTCCATTTCGTGTGGGTAGAATGACTA
>JAHIVS010000262.1 GCA_018816605.1 Pseudomonadota bacterium | reverse complement strand
GTTTCTCACGGGAATTGTTCTGGTCTTTCTCCTGGTTATTCTGGATAAAACAGCCACCCTTGCCCGGGCCGGAATCTTTTTAAAAAATCATAACGGATCATCGGTCATGATCTTCTTCATCTTTTTATTTTCCGGTTTTATCATCGAACCTGACCAGATCAAGGCGGGGATAAAGGATGTGAAAGCCACAGCCATAACCCTTGTGGTGATTGTGTTGGCAGCTCCGGTTGCGGCATATCTGCTCAGTTTCATCCCCCTGGAAACCGGAGTGATCCTCGGGCTGTTTATTGTGGCAGCCATGCCCACAACCCTGTCCAGCGGCGTGGTCATGACAGGCCAGGCGGGCGGTAATATGGCCCATGCCCTGTTTGTGACCATTTTATCCAATTGCGTGTCCATTGTTTCCATTCCGGTTATTCTGCCCCTTCTCCTTTTGTCCCTCAAGCTTAAAACAGAACTTTTCATCGACCAGAAAGCCATCTTTATCAAACTGATCCTTCTGGTGTTGCTTCCACTGGTAGCAGGTCTTTTCCTGAAAAAAACCGTGTTGCCCATCACCATGGCCCGAAAAAAACAATTGGGGATCATTAACCAGCTCATTATCATCTGTGTGGTGTATATGTCCCTGTCAGGGGCCCGGCAGATTTTGATTGCAAAAAGTGCCACCTTTTGGGAAATTCTCCCCCTGGTGGCGGGGTTCCACCTGATACTCCTTGGGATCTGCTTCGGGCTGTCCCGATTCCTTGATATCGGCAGGGGAAGGCGGGAGGCAATTCTTTTCATGGGATCCCAGAAAACCCTTGCCCTGTCGGTCATGATCCAGATCACCTGTTTTCCGGAATATGGCACCGCCCTTCTGGTCTGTGTGATGCATCACATCCTCCATCTCATGATCGACGGATATCTTGCGGCTCGAATGGGAGAAAAAGGTTAATCCAAACCATGGGGGTTTCCCCAAAGTTTAGGGCAGAGGTGTATCTGAATAGGCGACACCCGCCTCATCCGATCCATACAATTTCAATTCTTTTCCCGCTTCCACTTCAGCTACCCAGTTGGGGTTGAGCAGCATGGATTTGCCGGAAAGAACCAAATCGGCATCCTGCAACGCCCCATCCGCTGTTTTCCGGTCATGGATCTTTCCGCAGATCAATATCGGCAGTTTTGTCACCTCCCGGGTAATTTGGGACATATTCTGATCCGTGCCAAAGGCCTTGGCGCTAAAATCATAGGTGGACAGGGAAATGGCATCAATGGGCTCCCGGGAAAAAAGCCGAATCATCTCCTGCCATTCGGCCTTGCTCTCAAACAGGGAAACATCCATGTCGGCAATCCCCCAATTGGAAACCCGTACGATGAGCAGTCGATCCTTTGGAATTACCAATCGAACCGCCGTGATCACCTCATGGATAAACCGGTAACGATTTTCCATGGATCCGCCGTAGTAGTCGGATCTCTTGTTGGAATAGGCCGACAAGAACTGGTTGAGCAGATACCCATGGGCGCAATGGATCTCGAATCCGTCAAATCCGGCGGCCATGGCACCCCTGGCAGTTTCAACAAAGCCTGCAGTCACCTGGTCCATGTCGGCCCGGGTCATCTGCTCCGGCACAGGATAGGGCTTGCCGGTCATAGGATTATCCTGTTTGGGGGCAATGGGGCTGGGAGCGATGACCCGATTGGCCGGATTAACCCCTTCATAGGCCATGCGGCCGCAATGAAACGCCTGACAAACGGACACAGCGCCCTGTTCCCGAATTTTATCGGTCACCTGTTTCCAGGCAGCGATCTGATCCGGGTTCAATAATCTTGCCTGGCCCGGATACCCCTGGGCACTCTCATTGTCCGTGACGATGGCTTCATTATAGACAAGCCCGGCATTGTTTCTGGCCCGGGTTACCAGAAAATCCAAGACATCTTTTCTGGGAATGCTGGTGTCTCCGGCCGACATCCGGGTCATGGGAGCCACGCCGATTCGATTTTTAAAGGAAATACCATTGATGGTCATGGGTGAAAAAAGGGAAGTTGTCATCATTTTTCTCCTTGTTTAAATTTTATGGCGGTTCTTATTTCTTATCCAGCGGTTGGAAAATTTGCGATCTAATGGGTGATTTTTTTTCTCAGAACTTTTAAGTTTCCGTGCCGGGTCTTTGAATCCATACGCTTTTGTTTTGATGATCGGGAAGGTTTACTGGGTCTTCTTTTCCGGGTTTCCTTAACCGCCCCCCGTATCAAGGCAACCAGCCGGTTCAGCCCGTCTTCCCTGTTTTTTTCCTGACTTCGAAAGGTCTGGGCCTTGATCACCACCACCCCGTCCTTGGTGATTCGACTATCCTTTAAGGCCAGCAGTTTTTCTTTATAAATTTCTGGCAAATCCGACCCCATGATATCAAAGCGAAGGTGAATGGCGGATGCCACTTTGTTGACGTTTTGGCCCCCCGGGCCCTGGGACCGGATGGCCTGGAACTCAACATCTCGCTCAGAAATGCTCACCAGGTTTGAAATTTTTAACAGGTTTGAATTTTTTAACAGGGCCTCTTCCATTTTTTTGTCCTCTGGTTACAGATTAACCCTGTTTTAGGACCATGTCAATGTGGGGGATACCGTCTTCAAGATATATTTTGGATGTGGGGTCAAATCCATGGGACTGATAAAAGGGTCTCAGATATTCCTGGGCACCAATCTGAATGGCAATCCCCGGCCATTTCTCCCGGGCAAGTTCCAGGGCCTTTTCAATCAATAGATGGCTCAATCCTTGCCGTCGGAAGGCCCTGGCCGTTACCACCCGGCCCAGACTGACCCCGGGATAGCTGACCCCCGGGGCCAGAATCCTGAGATAGGCCGCCAGGGTCCCGGCCATCCGGACTGACAGATGGAGGGTTTCCATATGAAGATCCTTCCCATCCAGCTCGGGATAAGGGCAGGCCTGCTCCACCACAAAAACCTCCACCCGCAACCGAAGTTGCTCATAGAGTTGGGTTGCCGTCAATTCACTAAATTTTTTAATTTCCCACTGGATGGATTCCATATTAATCCTTAAACCGGCGCAGAATGTTTTACTGGCTCTTGTTCAGCCTGATTTTGTTGTCAAGTATCAGCATGCCATTCTTAAGTTTCCACTTCATGGAGGTCGGAGGGGCGCCAATAGGGTTCCAGATCATCAGGTCGTTGTTGAAAGTATAACTCCCCTTCTGGGCAGCAATCACCGGATTCATGGAACCTTTGGGGATGTGCTTCAAGGCTTCCGGGGTTAACCTTGAGTTAAAGTCAAAGGTGCCGTTCTTGCTGAGGACTATTGTGTACAACGCTTGGGGCATCCCATCTTGAAAGCCTTTCCAGGTCCCAACCAGGCCAGGAACAATGACGCTTTTATGGACGATGGGCGCTTCCGGTTTGACGCCGCTGGACTCAAGGAGCGAGGCGTTGTCCTTGTTGCCGGAGCGGTTGGCGTAACTCATGACCGATTCGCCTGCGCCGTTTTTCAGCTGAGCGTTGGCGCCCTTGTCGAGCAAAAGCGCCACAAGTTTTTTGTTGCTGGCACCCGCCGCCAGCATCAGGGCGGTTTCGCCCTTGTCGTTGACAAGATCCAAATTTGCCCCTGAATCAATCAGCAAGGCCCCTTTCTCATACGCCTTGGACTGGTCAGAGCAAGCAGCCGCCGCCATGAGCGCCGTTCTTCCGTTTGCGGACGAAAAGTTAATGTCGCCCTTGTGCTTGACAAGATACTTGATGATGGCAAGGTTGTCCTTGTGCTTGAAGGGGTCGGGATTGGAGGCGGCATACACCAGCGGGGTGACAAGGGAGTTGACGGGCGACTTGACGTTGATCCTGGCGCCGGCATCCACCAGAACCGCTACCATGTCCGCATCCCCATGAATGACAGCTAAGATAAGCGGTGTTGAACCGGATTTGTCGAAAATCTCGAGATTTGCCCTGCGGTTGATCAAAAGCTTGGCAAAATTGACATGGTTTGCACCGGCTGCGTTATGCAGGGGAGTGCCGCCCGTGGCCAGACTTTTGAGGTCGATGCTGGCCCCGTTGTCCAGCAGCAGTTTGCCGCCATCCACAAATCCGAAGCGCGCGGCCAGGTGCAGGGCGGTATAACCGCCATTGTTCCCCTTGATCTGTTGCAGGTCCAATTCCGGCTTGAATGTGATGAATTTTTCAAGAAAGGCTAAAACGGTTTTTGCATCATCACCGCCCAGAAGGGTGATGGCCGTCATCAGCGTTGTCACGCCGCCATTGTTCACCATGTTGATATTGGCGCCCCGGGCAACCAGAAAATCCAAAACATCGTATTTTTTGTGCAGAAACGTTCCGATCAGCATGGAGTCGCCCTGGCGGTCCGGCTGGTTAATCTCTGCACCATGGCTGTGGATGAGCTTCACCGCATCAAGGTCTTCCGCTTCCACAACGAAACTGAGGGGTGTCCGGCCCTCCTTGGTCTGGGCATCGACTCGAATGCCTTTCCCCTGGGTAAGCAGCACCCGAATGGTTTCCGTGTGATCCCGCTGTGCCGCCTTAATTAATGCGGTATTTCCCTTTGACCCCCGCGCGTTCACCTGGGCGCCCCGTTGCAAAAGAGTGGACACGGTTTGGGCCAGTCCCATATGCGCGGCAAGGATGAGCGGGGTGCGTTCCCAGTCACCAAAACTGTCATACCAAACGCCCCGCTTGTCCACCTCCAGCCTGGGCGACCCGAGGATCAGTTTGGTTATTTCCTGGTTATCATTGCGCATGGCCCAGCACAGCATGGTATCCCGGTCATATATGCCGTTCACGTCGCTGCCGCTTTCGATGGCGGCCCGGGCCCGGGCAAGGTCGCCTCTGTAGATGGCCGTAAAGAGTTCAGGCTGGCTGGTCTCTTGCGCAAAAGCAGCATACTGGGGGGCAAATGCCCCGAATATGAGTATCAAGGCGAGATATATTCCAAGGGTGCTGATCTTATTTACTGGGTGATTCTCAAGATTCGAAGTGATAATTTTTTTCATGAAGCGTTATTTAGGATAGAACCTTCCTTTTTGTCAAGAAAAGTATGAAAATTGACATGGCGGTTTTATTTAGAGTCCTTTATTTTTTTTGCAATCGTTTCAACATAAGATTATACTGCCAATAAAAGAAATTCCCTTATCTCTTTCCAGAACGTGAATAAAGGGACCCATATGAATTGGAAACAAAAAATCGTTGGGCCGGACAGGGTCATGAAAAGTATCCAGCCCGGAATGAGTATTTTCCTGGGCACCGGCATTTCTGAACCCTGCACCCTGGTAAAACATCTGATGCGCTCGGATCATCAAATGCTGGTTGACCTTGAGCTGATTCAGCTGGTGAACTTCAGTGATACCATATCCCTTAAAACCCTTGATTCCCATAAATATCGGCTCAAGACATTCAGTTCTGGCAATATGGTAAACAAGGCAATTGCCAAAGGATTGGTAGATCTTATTCCCACCCGGTTCAAAAAATTGCATCGGCTGTTTGAGTCCGGCCGCATCCAGATAGACGTTGCCTTTATCCAGATTTCCCCACCCGATGATGACGGGATTGCAAGCCTGGGGGTTTCCATTGATGTCGCACGGGCGGCCATGAAAAAGGCCAGCCTTGTGGTGGGTGAGATCAATCCCAAAATCCCCAGAATCTTTGGCGATACCTTTGTAAACCTGGCTGATTTTGATCTGCTGATCCATTCAGAGGATGACCCTATTTATTTTAAGCGCTGGGAAACCGGTCCTGTTTTTGACCGGATCGCCGCCCGCATTGCCTCTCATATCCAGGACCAAAGCTGCATTGCCT
>JAHIVS010000261.1 GCA_018816605.1 Pseudomonadota bacterium | reverse complement strand
GGAAGTGCATCAGTCCACCGACGACATGAAGAACAACAGCACCCAGCTCAAACAAAGCGCCCTGGGATTGTCCACCCTTGCCGAAACCCTTAAACAGATGATCGGACGGTTTACCGTTTAAACGACCGGGACCATGATACCTGCAACCCTAATAGTGGACCCCAAAAACTGGACAACATGTAAAAACAAAAGATAACCGTCCAGAAACCTGAAAGGGGCAGAAGAAAAGATTAGAAGCTCAATTTGATGAGCTTTTTACCCGGAACGACAGCGGGAAACTGTGTCGAGACAGCTTTACAAGCCTGAAAAAGGCCTGCCAAGACATTTAATGCCATGGACTGGCTGGCCAGGCTGGTGACACATATTCCCGGACGATATGAACAGAGGGTCAGATATCATACTTTTCTTCGCAAAAAGCATCTTCCTATTCTTAATAGCCTGGATCACCAGCCAAGATAGGTCGAAAATTCTGGATAACACACGAGTCTGTTGTCTTATGCAAGCACTATTCTTGTCTGGATCATCTTTCCAGGAGATCGGGGCACATTTTACAAAGACTTTGCCTTTTTTCTGTTTTTTCTGTATGCCTTTTTTTATTGAAGTGTAAACTCCAAACGGATGATAAATGGATAACCTCTCCCCAAGACATGACAATTCTTATAGTTGCTGAGGATACGGCACTGCGGTCGACCCTGGCCAAGTTCCTCTGGAAAAAAGGGTATGAGACGGTTCTGGCTGGAGACGGCAGTCAGGCGTTTGAGGCTGCTGTGCAGTCGCAGGTACGCATTGCCGTCTCTGCCGCAAGCATCACGGATAAGGAGGGGCTGGCTCTTTGTCATGCCCTCCGGAACAGGCCGCGGGCCGGTTATCTCTATTTTATCCAGTTGACTGAAACCATTGAAAAAGAGGAGCGGCTTAAAGGGTTCAGGCAAGGGGTGGATGCATATCTGACCCAGCCGGTGGACCTTGACGAGTTTGAGGCACAGATTCTTGTGGGATTGCGCGTCACAGGGTTTGCAGGCCTGTCTGAAACGCCAGGGTCTGTTCTTCCAAAAACAGAGGCCCCCCTTTTGGTCCCTGGGGCAGACACGGCAAAAGAAAATGGTATCAAAAAACAGGACATCAGCGACTATGACATCCTTCTTGCCAGGGTGGCCCTGGAGGAGAAGCTGGTGACCAAGGAGCAGCTGGCCCAGGCTTTTTCCTTTCAGAAACGAGAGAGCAGGACCCGCGGGAATCTTCCCCTTGCCGACATTTTTATTGAAACCAGGATGGTTCCTCCAGACAGGCTTGAAACGCTGCGTGCTGCCACCAAAGAGCGCCTGGAAAAAAAATTCGGTTTTTTTGCACAAAAAAAAGGATTTGCCACCAAGGCCCAGGTTGACAGGGCACTGGCAGAACAGGCAGAGGAATTCAAGGCCAGGCAGTCCTGCAGGCTGACCGGGGATATTCTGGTTGCCCACGGCGTCATTACCCCCGCGCAGCGGGAGGCGGTCCGGCTTGAAATGAAAGGGCTGAAAACCGGGATTGATCCCATCCCCCGGGGCCGTCGGGAAAAAGAAAAACAGCAAACCGTTTTTGAGGAACCCCTTTTCAGGATCCTGGTTTCCGAAGATCGGCTGGAAGCCGCCGTCCAGGTCCGGAAGGCAGGGTTTGGAACAATAACCTCCGACCCTATTCAATCTGCCCTCAACAAGCTTGGCATCCGGTCGGGGGGGGTTCCCATGGACGCGGTGGCTGCATTCTTGAATTCAAATCTTTGTGAAACCGCCTCGTTTGCCATTGCAAAGGGAAAGCCACCGGTTATGGGGCAGGATGCAATTGTTGTCTATCATTTTGATACCGATCATTTAAAAGCCGGAACCGTGCAGGCAGACGGAACCATAAACTATATGGAGCGGGGAATCACACCCCGGGTCCGGGCCGGCGATCTTCTGGCGGTCAAAACGCCCATGCAGGAGGGCAGGGCAGGTCTTGATATTTACGGTCAGCCAATACCCGTGCCTGATGCGGTTGACATGAATTTCAAATGCGGACAGGGCGCCTGTCTGTCCGAGGGAGGGGAAACCGTCCATGCAGCCATTGACGGGCAGCCCTCCCTTGCGGTGGATGGAACCTTGTTTGTCTATGCAGAGATGAGCATTGACGGTGATGTGAGTTTCAAGACGGGAAATATTGATTTTGACGGCAATGTCAATGTCAACGGCACCATCATGAGCGGATTTACGGTAAAATGCGGAAACCTGTTTGCAAAGGAGATCGTGGGGGGGAAAATATTTGCCAGGGGGGATGTCACGGTTCCGGGGGGGATCATCGGAACGGACATCAAATCCGAAGGATCGGTAACGGCCAAATTTATCACCGATTCCAATATCAAATGCTTTGGAAATGTCCGGGTGGACAAAGAGGTGATCCATTCTAAAATCCGGTCCAGCGGAAAATTCATCTCGGAGCGGTGCAGAGTCATTGCCTCGTTTGTTTCTGCGAAAATGGGATTTGAATCAAAAGAGGTGGGCACGGATGTTTCCAAACCCTGTCGAATCAACGTGGGGCTGGATGAAAATGTGAAAAAGAGGATTCAAGCCCTGAACTATGCCATGGATGCCCCCAAAAAAGAGCTGGAAATTGTCCAGAAGCGGTACGAAAACCGATTGAAAAAACAGCAGCTCATCCACAAAAACCTGGCCGAATCGGCCCGGTCCGACAAAGATAGGGCCCCGTTGTTTCAAACCCAGGAAATCCTGGAGGAGAAGATTGCCCAAGACCTGGCCGCCATTGAGATGCTGATCAAGGAGGTTGAAGCCGTCAGCCAGGAAAAGCAAGCCATCATCAAATGGTCGCAGGATGAAAAAGGCGTTCCCGTGATCAAAGTCAGGGGGCAGATCCAGCAGGGGACAACCCTGTACGGGATGCATGCGTCACTGACCCTCAGGCAAACGGTTAAAAATGTCACCATCGCAGAGGTTCAGCCTTCTGAAGGGGATTTCTGGCAGATGACAATTGTTGAATCCAAATAGGACAGCCTGTTTGCAGCAAGGCCTTCAGGCCAGATACCCCAGGAAAAGGAAAGAAAAATGAATGGCCCGGAAATGATTAAAACAGCCCTGATCCAGCATCCGCCCGTGTATCTGAATCTCAAACGCAGTCTTGAAAAGGCGGAAAAATTGATCCGTCAGGCCTGCGATGCAGGAGCAAAGATCATTGTTTTTCCCGAAACCTGGTTGCCTGGATACCCTGTCTGGCTGGACAATGCCCCCAAGGCAGCACCCTTGGCACAATAAAGACAGACGTCGGCATCCTTGGCGGCCTGATCTGCTGGGAACATTGGATGCCCCTTGCCAGAGCTGCCATGCACGCCAAGAAAGAAACCATCCATGTGGCCCAATGGCCGTCGGTGATCGATCTGCACCAGGTCGCATCCCGGCACTATGCCTTCGAAGGACAATGCTTTGTGTTGGCCTGCGGCACCACATTGTCGAAAAAGGATGTGCTCGAGGGGTTTGATTCCTTGAATATCAGACAGCCGGATGCGCGTGACATGCTTGACAGTGTCGCAGCCTCCTTGGATGAACCCCTGATGACCGGCGGCAGCTGTGTCATCGGCCCGGATGGTCAGTATCTGGTTCAGCCTGAAAACAATACCCAAAAGATCATATATGCCACCCTTGATCTAAACCAGATCAGGGAATCGATCATGGTAATGGACACAGACGGGCATTATTCAAGGCCAAGCTTGATTTCATAGAATTGTTGTACAACATCCCGCCATTGCCCCAGTGGTTGATGTTTTGCAAAAACCTTTTCAAGTGGCGCGAGTTTGGACCATTTTTCTGTGATATAAGGCCAAATAGACAGGTAATAACGAGCCCTGTCTTTTTTATCTGCCAGGTCTTCATCATACCCATTGTTATTCTCATCAATCTGCGGGCCATTCCGAATTCAGCATTTTGGGCCTGGCACTAACGGCGTTTGAAGTCCTGCTTTAAACCTTCTGGACCGTGGCGGCCGATGTGGTTTGATGCCTGGACCAGATAATTTTTAAGGATATGATTGTTCCGTTTGCTTACACTGCCGACACGGGGTTCTGACTCCGGCCCACCGGATTGCTTTACACGAGGGACAACACCGGCATATGAAACAAGATTGGTTGCAGATCCCTGGATGAACGGATCTCCTATTTCCGAACATATCCCTGCAGCAAGAACGATACCGATTCCCTTAATGCTGGTTAAAAACGCACCCTGGGTCTGACAGAGAACGAAAGCGATTTCTTTTTCAAGGTGCTGAAAAAGACATGCTGTAATTGAATACTCCGGTGCGCACAGGAACGTTTCACCTGGCCAACAAGATAGTCTATACCTTCAGGAGAATTCTTCACCGGAAAAGGTTTGCGGATAATGTCGCCATCCCCATTGCAAAACATTGCTACATGATGCTTTTTGGCATAATCCATTGCTATGCACAGTATTTTTCAATTATTATCCGCATCTTCGGTGTGATCTGGATCAT
>JAHIVS010000260.1 GCA_018816605.1 Pseudomonadota bacterium | reverse complement strand
CTTAGGGGGCAGCGGTACCGTGGGAATGGTGATCACCCGGTATTTGATCCGGGAATTTGAGGCAAGGGTCATCTGGATCGGCCGGCGGGCTGAAACAGATCCTTCGATCGTACAAAAACGCGCCTCCCTGAAGCTTTTCGGCACCCCTCCCCTTTATGTACAGGCAGATGCCACAGACCCGGCCCAATTGCAGGCTGCGGTCTCCCGGATAAAAACCCGCTGTCCTTCCATAAACGGCGCCATTTTTTCGCCGGTGGTCATGAACCACGAAAACACCATTGAAAAAACCAGTGAAAAAGAATTCAAACAGGTCCTGGAGGTAAAGACCCAAGGCAGCATCAATTTTTACGCGGCCTTTAAAGCAGAACCCCTGGATTTCATGTGCTATTTTTCCTCGGCCCAGGCCTTTTCCTTTTCCGGGGCCGTTCATTTTTGTGCCTATGCCGCAGGCATCAGTTTTTCCGACGCATTTGTCCGTTCCCTGCAAGGCCATTCAAAATTTCCCGTGGGAACCATTAACTGGGGGTTCTGGAAATCACCTGTAAAAGGGATGTCCCTGAACAAATCCCTTGTCAAAGGCATCCTGAACAGCACGGGATTCCTTGAAAACAGGGAAGGGTTTGCGTGTTTCAAACTATTTACCGGTCTTCTGACCCGGGGCGTTTTACACCAGGCCCTTTGCTTGCGGACCTCGGAATCGGTCAGAAAATTAATGGATATCACTGCCCGGGAAACGGCTATTTTGGCTGAAAAACACTATGACCCGATCCTTGCCACCCTATCCGGAATTGTTCAGCCGGATTCAGACAGGGTCCTGCCCCTTTTAAAGGGCATTGACCCCGGAATATTTTATCAATGGATCACCCGGCTGCTTTATTGTCAATTGCAGGCGCTGGGTATTTTCCGCCCGGATGATCCCCCGAAAACCATGGCTGCCCTGGGCAAAAAAGCCGGGATCCTGGACAAGTACGGCCGCTGGTTTGTGGAAGCCGTAAGTATCCTTGCCCGCAGCGGCCATGTCCGTGTGGGAAACAAAAAGATTGCAGGTGCAGTTTTCCCGGACAAGGATCCGGGCCGAATCTGGGAAGACTGGGACCGGGCCAAGGCCCGTGTTTTAGGCAGTTCTGAAATGAAGGCCCACATGGAACTTGTGGTCCAATGCGTCCGGAGCCTGCCAAAGATTCTGACCGGTAAAATTTTGGCCACGGATATTTTATTTCCCGGCTCATCCATGGCCGTGGTGGAAACCATTTATAAAAAAAGTGCGCTTTCCGACTATTTTAATCGTCTTGTGGCAGATATGGCCGAAGCCTTTGTAAACGAACGATTAAAACAGAACCCGGGCGCAAGTATCCGGATCATCGAGATCGGGGCCGGAACCGGCGGAACAACGGCCGTGGTTCTGCCAAGGCTGGCCCCCTTTAAAGACCGGGTCACCTATTTATATACCGATATCTCACAGTCGTTTCTGCTGTTTGCCCAAAAAACCTATGGAAAGGAATTTCCCTTTTTAAAATACCAGGTATGGAATGTGGAAAAACCGCCTGAAAACTATGGTATAGAGATTGGCACCTATGATATGGTGATTGCCACCAACGTGCTCCATGCCACACGAAACATGACAAAAACCCTGGACCATGCCAAGGCGGTCCTGAAAACAAACGGAATGATCCTGATCAACGAGGTTGTCCAGAATACCCTTATGGGGAGCCTGTCCTTTGGGCTGACAGACGGCTGGTGGCGGTATGAAGACGGGCATCTGCGGATCCCGGGATCTCCCATGGTCGCTGTTCCCACCTGGAAAAACCTGCTCGCAAAATCCGGATTCCGGGAAATCTGTTTTCCGGCCCAATCCGCCATTCAAACCGGTCAGCAAATAATCGCGGCCCAGAGCAACGGGTTTATCCGGCAGCAGGTCAAGCAGGCCGGGGCCCGGCAAGAAAAAATGCAGGTTTCAACCCGGGTCCCGGGACAAAACCTTGCAAAAAGCCTTCCCCAAAAGGCCGGGACCCAAAAAACAATTGCATCGGTTATCCGGGAGGAGCTGTCAACGGCGTTGAAAATGCCCGTGGAAACCATTGAAGATGGGACCGCATTTTCAGACTATGGGGTG
>JAHIVS010000030.1 GCA_018816605.1 Pseudomonadota bacterium | reverse complement strand
CGAATCTTCAAGTTGGGGATGCCTGAAAGCAGGTTGGAAATGTCCTGGTAGGAGTCTGCCGGCGTAACCAGGTTGAGCGCATCCTTATACATGTCCATAATCCGGTTGAAAACAACCTGATCCTCCACGGCAACAAAGCCCTGGACCACGGGCCTGCCACCCACCTTGTCCACAGATACCCCGGGCACATCCTTTAAAAGCGCCTTGAGCTGGGTATAGTTATCCATGCTGTCCTTTTGCTCAACACTTACCTGGTATTGTATTTCCCCCCCATTTTTCAGCCATAGATGCAGGCTGGTTACACCCACGGCATTAGCCATCACCACCAATTGCCCCTGGGAAAGAATGGAACTGCTCATCACATTTGGGTTTCCAATGGCCACCCGCTCAATGTCGGCAATGGCCAGGACCTTGACTTCACCCAGATACATGGATAGCGTTCCGGATTTTTCAGGGTCTTTGGCAAAGGTCCTTGTCGGATCAACCAGGAAAAAAAGCAGAATAAAAGCCAAAACCTGTTTGGAGAAAAAGGGTGCAACCATGTGGCTTACTGATTTTATTGTCATATTTATATCCGGTTTCTATTATTATTCTTGGGGAAAATTTAGGCCTGGAGACGTTAAATCCTCCACAGGCACATTAAACCTGGTGGCCGTTCCTTTACTGCCGCCGCCTATAATGAACTCTATCCCCCGCACCTGCCGGGAGGCATTTTGGATAACCGACTCCCCGTTGGTGAAATTATCGGCAAACCCTTTGGTCAGCGAAGCACTGACGCTGGCAAGTTTTTTTTCCAGGGATTTGTTATACCGCTCAACCAGCTGTTTTGGACTCAACTCTTTGCCATTTTGATCATAATATTTGCCGTCAACACCTTTATGAACCCCGGGGATCAGGGTACCGTCTTTAGTATGCACCCGGCCTTGGGCATCCGTGGTTAAGATCTGATCCGGCTTAATCACCTTGCCGTTTTCATCAACAATCTGTCCCTTTTCATTAACATGCAACAAGGGCTTTGAAACCATTGTCACACTGCCATCTTTGTCGATTTTCAGATCCTTGGCCGTCAATATTTGACCGTCGGAGCTGATGACATTGCCATTGGCATCCACGCTCACCCCATGGAGCATCTGTCCGTCATTGGTCAGGATATTCCCTTCCTTATCCTTGACAAATCCGCCTTTCAGGGTCTCAAACCCGTTGGAGGAAAGGACATTGCCATTTTTATCGATCAGAACTCCACCTTTGCCGGTCACAAGGCCTGCCGTATCAACAACCGCTCCGTGTTCATCCACCACCTTACCTTCTGCGTTGATGGACAAGCCCCTGCCGGAAAGAACCACTCCGTCCTTGGTCACCAGCAAGCCTGCCTTGTTTATCCTGACATTGGGGTCAGTTATCACAATGCCATCCCGGGTAACCAGCTTGCCGTCGGCGGTTTTATGGACCCCATCCAGGGAGCGGTTTGACTGTTGTTTCAAGGCCTCATCCTGCATGTGTTTCGAATTTGCAAAAAGATCGCTGCGGTCAATGGTGCTGAAGGGAGTTCCGCCGCTGTCTTTTTTATTCCTCAAGACCAGAATCAACTCTCCTTCTTCCCGGGCCACCGCCAGAAGGGCCGCTTTTTCAGGGGAAAGCTCCAAGGTTATGGTGTTGTAGGTTTTGCTACTTTCCACCTCATCATAATGGGTAAATTCATCTTCATTGGCCCGGGCGGCCTTTTTGCCCGTGGCCAGCACCAGCACCTTATCCAATACCGGGATAATGATATCCCCCTGGCCCGAAGCACCTTCTGAAGACTGGGCAGCCGTGGCCGGCAGACGGGTGTAAATATCCACAAAATTTCCAGGCCTGACCAATTCCGCAACAGCGTTGAGGTCGTCCACGTTGATGGTAATGGCCCGATGCCCCTCGTTAACCGTGGCTGAAAAATCCTTTGGGATATTCAAATCAATTAGTTCCCGGGTCAACATACGACCATGGGCAAGATTTTTAATCATGGTGCCACCGGCGATGCTGTCAAAGGTTTGGGGCGTGACGGCATCGGCAGCCACATAGGCCGATGGTATCTGACGAACGGCTACGGTATCCGAACTGACCGAGTCCCCCATTTTCAGATCCCGGCTTGCCACGATCACCGAGGTATAGTCTTGTTCTGCAGGCTTTAATTTTTCTTCCATGCGTTTTTCCATCACCTTGAGGTAGACAACTGTTCCAAGACCAGCCATAAGGCCGAAAACAAGGGCGGCAATAAATAAACGCCATGTTTTGTTTTTAAATAATTTCAAGTTATTCCTTTCATTTTAAGATGGAAACCCCAGTTAAAAATAATCGGTCAGTTTTTTTAAAAAAAGTTTAATGGTTTCGGTCCCGGGAATGTTTTCCATTAGCTTATCCGGCAGTTCAAAATCGTCAAACTGCTGGATCCACTTGTCTATTGTCTCGGTGATTTCATGGACTTTTTTGTCTGTTTCCTCCCGGGGAGGATCAGAGATGGCAATTCCGAAAGAATAACTTTCATACTTGTTATAAAAGGTTTGCACAAGCGTGTCAGACACAGAGGGCGCCGCCATCAAAGCCGCCAGCAAAGCACTTGTGACCACCACATATTCCACCGTGCTTTGCCCCCTGTTGCACCTGATTCGGTTCTTGATATGGCGTAAATTATTGCTCATTAGTATTCCACCAGATTGATGATCACCTGGGTTTTCCCCAACAGCTTAGTGATAACGATTGTGGCCTCTTTATTGCCTTGCTTGAACACCTGCATGGCAGTGTCCTCACTTTTCTGACTGATTTCAGCGTACCAGCCGTGGTCTCTGTAATAGGTGCTGTAATAATCATGGTTGGCCCAAAGGGTATGGGTATTGCTTAAGAGGATTACCCGACCTTTCTTGCCAAGATCGTTACTGAGGTAGTCGTTGACTGTCCGGCTGCCGGGTATGGCCGGCACCTTTTCCTGGATTCGCTTCTTATCAAGGGCTTTAGTATCCGAGACCACAAGATACCCCTGGATGGAAAAAGGGCCTGTCTGCTTTAACTGGACAGTATAAAGATATGGCTCATCCAGCCGATTCAGGATATGCCAGGGAGCAATGGCGGTCTCTTTTATGCTTTGTTTTTTCCCGGATCGCCATTTTTTGCGGTAAAATTGTAAAACCTTTTCCAGTTCATACTCCCCTGCCACTTCATGGACCCTGGCCGGCAGGCCGTTTACCACCATTTCTTCGGCCACAAGGGTTGTATTCAACCACGGGGGAATCGGCATATGGGGCACCCCGGCAAAGGCGGCCATGGGCCAGAGGCAAAAAACAGAGAATATGATCTTTATGAGTCCTGTCACCATGCTATTCCTGATAATAGTAAAGCCCTGTTGCCTCGTGGAGACGGGGAAGTATAGGAGCTCCTTTTCCGTCTTGGCTGGTTGCACTGAGGTGTTCATAGGGCACCAGATTATCGTTGACATACCCGAAATCCGGCAAATGGGGCAGAGTGATACTGATGGGCAAAACTTTACCGATCACATTCAATGCCCCGTGCAACTTGTTTATTATTTTATTTAAAGTATCGGATACCGGAGATAATGCGGATGAAAACACAAGCCCCCGGCTTTGGGATACGGCCATTTTCGTACCCCCACTATTCCAGTATATGCTTTGCACACCGGCCTTTGCCTCAATGTTTAAGGTAGATACCGGCGTTGATTCTATCCCGGCAAGACTCAGGTTGGGCATAATCTCACCGGGCGACCGTAAATGCATACTAACCTGGGTATGGAAAAAGCCTTGGTTGTTGACGGCATTAAAGCCGGCATCCACCTTCATGGACTTTGTCAGTTTCCTAAACTGTTTATAAACATAGGAAAAAGTTGCAAAGATAAAATTGGCCACCCCCCGGGTGGGGTCTGGAGAAGCATCTTCTTGCAGACCCTGGGGATTGAAATGGTTCTCTGCAAAAAGCCATTCTCCGTGATGATCCTGCCACAGTTTATTCAAAGACCAGGTTTTGCCATAGCTTTTGCCATAGCTTTTGTCATGGGGATCTGAAAAAAAATAGCGCAATCCTTGTGCCCTGGTTTTTTCATAGCTTTTACGCCCGGAGTGTGGATTTTTTTCCAGCCCGAACATGGCCTTTTCCGAAGGCCCCATCCAGGCGGTATACTCCCAGGCCTCAAACCGTGCCTGCTGAACGGCGGCATGGCGGATGTCGATGTATTTACCCAGCAGGGGAATCGTTAAAAACAGGGGAACCAGGATAAAGACGGCGGCAATGAGAAACTCGATTGCCGCTTGCCCCTTTTGCCCCATAAACAACCTTGTATCCATCATGGAAACATCCTTAAAAAGGATTCCAGGCCCCGGACAATCCTTTCGGTTAATCCCGTTGGCAGTTTTTGCAACTCCGCTTTAGCGGCCCAAATTGTTTTTTGCTGGAGAGCAAGCACAAAAAAACGGTCCAGATCACTGGTATCCACCAACCTTGCCTGCCAAAACGGACTGAACAAATTTTCTTTTTCCCTATTGCCGTCCTTTCTGGCAAAATAGTCCAGATCCGAGGGTCTGCTAAAGTATACTTCGGACTTTGCCACGGCTGCAATTTTTTTGTCAAAGCTTTTGCCTGACCCCAGATCCAACTCCTTTTTAAACTGTGGCCCCCTGGCCTTAAACCGGTCGTGATCTTTCTCCACGGCAATGAGAAAGAACGGGAAGGAAAACGGAAATTTTTCAAGGGGTTCAGAAGCGCTTGTCACATCCCGATAGGCGGGAAGTCCACCGTAGGGCGCCTGGGCCACCTTATTTTTACTGATCTCATTTTTAGCAAACCACCAGGACTGTTCTGTTGCCCCGCCGAATCCGGGAGGCTTGCTCGGCCGGGTGGCTCCGACAAGATCTCCGGGAGAAAGGGATTGGCTGTTGTCAGCGGCCTGGTAGCCTCCGGCACCAAAGGGAATGCTCGGGGAGCTGACGCTCTTTGAGAATTTTAGCGGCCAACGGCCGACAATCAGCTTAATTTTGGCCTTAAAAGCCCCGGTATCTCCTCCGGCCCAGATGAATCGATCCTTTTTTCGGATCAGCTCAGTGCCCCCCTTACTGGAGGCTTCCAGTTTCATTTTCAGCGTTATGATCTTATAATCAATGCCGCCAGTGCCGGAAATATTCCAGTTGCGCGTATTATTCCCCTGGCCGCTGCTGAAATCATCCCGGGCCATGCGCACCGTTGCGGCAAAGCGCCCCATCCCCTTATTCGAGTCGGACTTTGCATCCGCCTGGTTAAAACGCCGGGTATACCCGTTCAGATAAGTGGCAAAATGTCCGACCATGGCCACCAGGCTTATAGGCGATGCCTTTGCATTTTCTTTGGGAGGGTCAAACAAATTTTCAAACAGATTCCCGCCGTAGCGGGTGTCAACCACATTGCCCTGCAAAGACTTACCAACACCGTCCATGACCAGAGCTGCCGTGGTATAGTGGTATATGTTTTGAGTGATGCTGTAGATCTGATTTATGGTATGAAACGCCTTGATCCAATAGGGAACAATCTTGTCAAGGGTTTCTTCCATGGCCTGGCCGGCCGTGCCGAATCCTGCGCCGATAGCCCGCATGGGACCGGTGAACCCTTCTGCCGTTCCCATACTGGCCAAATCAATCAGGTTTGCATAGGCGTAAAAAAACTTTTTGACGGACTTGAGCTCAGAGGCAAAGGATAAAAGCCCGACACCCTGACCGATGGCTATCTCATTGGCCACCATGGCCCGGTTGGTATACGCGGTAAAATTCAAGGCCCTGGCCTCCAGGGTGGAGGCGGTAAAGGCAGCGGCATCAGCGGCATTCTGCAATTGCATTTTTTCCGTAGTAATCCTGCCCGCCTGGTAAAGAAACACCACGGAAATAAGAATAACGCCCAACATGGCCATGACAAAAACAACGGCCTGACCGGCCTGATTGTTTAGATGCAAAGATCCGCCTTCATGTAATTTTCAGAGTTTACTTTCAAAAAACCAAGTTCCCTAAAATTGTTTACTTGGCCTGTTCTTTGACATAATCTTTCAAATTTATGTCCTTGGCCCCGGAGGTAACTGCACCATCGGCAGCGGTTCCTGCGGCACTATTGGCCGATTCGGCTTTGTCTGTCTCACCGGCCAAGGATTCGCTCATGGCAGCGGTCTGGTTACGCACTGTTTTACCAAAATAGGAAAACGCGGCAATCGCGGCAATCGCAATCAACGCCACAATGATGATGTACTCGGTCATTCCCTGGCCGGATTCATTTCTTAGAATTTTCATTTAATAGCTCCTTTCTTTGACTTTAAACATTTCACCTCTATCAGAAGTGAAAAACCATACTTCAAGAAATATTATAAAGCAATCTTTTTTGATTATTTTTAGTGAGTTAGAAGGATAGGAAGATGTTTTTTGCCAAGAAATTGCCAAGAAAAATATGAAATATGATTAAAAACCTGAAATATACCCCCCGCCAGGTATGGCCGATTTAAAATTTCAATTCCAACCAACTGCCGGGATTTGGGAATCGGAAAAGTCGTAAACATGGCCACATTCCTCACACCGGACCCTGGCAAACCCCATATGGAGATCGCCGCAGTCCAAGTATTTAAAATTATCAGCGATGCCAGCATCGGCCTATGCTGAAGGAGTGTCGGCGGTTGTACGGTTTGTCGGAGGGTTAGAGGGATCGGCCATTATTTGCTGGGCCAGGGTCATGAACGCTTTCAGCAAAGGGGAACACCATTTTTCCGAATGCCAGAGCATGAGTACGGGGATTTGGTAATCGGGCCGGTTCCAATTCAGGACTGCAAGGGATTGGGTTTCCAGGGCTTTTGCCACGGCGATTTCAGGGCAGATCGTGATTCCTATCCCTCTTTTAAGACACCCCCTCAAGCTGTTGGCACTGGAAAATTCCAGAATTTTCGGTGTGATGTTTCGTTGTTCGAGCGACCGCTCAAAGGATCTGCGGTAACTTCAGTCTGTTTTGGGCAACAGCAGGGTCTGGCCCGAAAGATCTTGGTAGGTGACCTTTTTCCTTGTGACAAAGGGGTGAGAAGTGCCTGATGCCAGGATTAAACGTTCGGTTTTCAGCAACTGGACATTGATGTCCTTAAAATGGACAGCATCGGTCATTAAAAAAGCCAGGTCGATGCGGCCGGAATTCAGCTCCTCCCGAAGTTTCAGGTCGGAACAATTGATGAAAATCAGCTT
>JAHIVS010000259.1 GCA_018816605.1 Pseudomonadota bacterium | reverse complement strand
TTTTCACTTCTGTGCCGGTGGTTACATTGTTGGTTCCGTCATTGTAGTCTGTACTGGGTTCCCGAAGGGCCAGCCGGAAGGTATCAATCATCAGTTTGAGTTGGGCTTTCCGGGGGCTGGACATTTCACCCCAGCCGCCAAGTCCGGCATCCGCAGCATATACCTGATCAGATCCCGGGTGCCGCAGGGGGCCTTCATCTTTTCCCACAAGCAAAGAACCCACACCAAAATTCCATACCCCATATAAATAACGGATATCTGCCTTCCCATCGCTGGTGCCGTATTCGAACCGGCCGCTCAATTCATCACTTACGTTTACTTTTGCACCGATCCCGGAGTTGTCCTGTAGCCCCATGGCAAAGTTGGTGGTATCTGTGCCTGAAACATCCACATTTTCATAAAAGATACTCATCCGGGCAGATCCATAGAAATTCCAGTCTGCTGCCTGGGCAGAACTTAAATATACACCAATGGTTGCAACAATGATCACGATTCTTCTCATCTTATCTCCTAAAGTTATGCTAATGGGTTTGTTATTTTTGTCGACGAAAGCTTGTATTGCAACAACAAGTTTCTCGAAATTTTCAATGTTAGATAAACCAAACATTATGTGATGTCAACAAAAATTTTTTATTCAATAAGAAAATGGAGATTAAATCTTTTTTAAAACTTTTCCAATGATATTTGCAAAGGCTATCTGTTCTTCCTGGGTGAGATCTGAAACAATTTCTTGGGTCATTTTGAGGTGGAAATTATGGTGCTGCTTGAAGCAGGCCTCCCCTTTATTGGTCAATTCGATGAGAAAGGAGCGCCGGTCCGTCGCATGGGGTTTGCGCTGGAGAAGTTTCTTTTTTTCCAGGCGGTCTATTCCGACGGTCAGGGTGCCGGTGGTTACCCCTATTTTTTCTGCCAGGTCTTTCATCTTAATGGAACCTTCATGGCCGACAATTTCAATGGTGTGGGCCTGGGCCGTTGTAAGACCGCTGTCCCGGACCACCGATTCCTCCCAGGAGGACAGCTTTTCATAAAATTCCACAATCATTTTTGACAAATGTTCAATATTCATTTTTTTTACCCATACTCCCGTGATAAAAGTATTTTAATATCCTGCCCCACGAACCATTGCCGATTAATTACCACAGCCCGGAGGGACAGACAAATACAAAAAAACTTTGATACTCAAACTGATTGACTATCAAATCAAATAGCTTTATATTGCCCTTCAAGTAGTTTGATGATCAAGCTAAATTTACCATTTTTTGATTTTTTAAGGCGAGGTATTTATGATTGGAAGATATGCAGATTTGAATGTTTACCAGGAAATATTCAAATCAGATGATTTTTATCGGGTAGTGGGCGGGGCTTCTCTTATCCCCATAGCCCTGTTGGTAAAGCCGGGGAATATTTCATTTTTATCCTATTTAACCCTTGTGGATGCACTGCTTTTGCTGTCCATATTGATCAACGGGCTGCCCATCATCATAAACGCCGTAAAAGGGGTGATGAACCGCCAGGTGAATGTGGATGAGCTGGTCAGCGTTGCGGTGATTGCCTGTGTGATCAACGGTAATTTTTTGGAGGCGGCCATTGTTTCCGGTATCATGGTGTTTGGCGCTTTAATTGAGGAGGCGGTGAGCGACAGTGCCCGGCAGGCCATCCAGAAGCTCATCGAAATTACCCCGGAAAAAGCCTTGATTGAAAGAGAGGGCAAGGAGATTTCTGTTCGGGTGGCAGATATTCAAATAGGAGATATTCTGCCCATCCGGGCAGGCCAGGTAATTGCCGTGGACGGAGTGATCCTGGACGGCGTTGGGGTGGTTGACGAGTCCACCATCACAGGAGAGCCCATACCCGTGACAAAGGGATCTAAGGACAGGGTTTTTGCGGGTACGGTGTGTGTGGACGGGTTTGCCAGAATCCGCACCGTCAAGGTGGGAGCAGACGCCACCATCGGAAAGATTATTGCCCTGATAAGGGCTGCTGAAGATTCCAAAACCAGAAGTTCCAAGATTGTGGATCAATATGCAAGCTGGTTTACCCCGGTGATCCTGGCGGCAGCCGTTCTGACCTTTCTTCTCACCCGGGATGTGACCCGGGCGATTACGGTGCTTATTGTTGGCTGTCCTTGTTCTTTCTTGCTGGCCGGGCCGGTTTCAACCGTGGCCGCCATCGGTCGGGCCGCAAAGGCGGGGATTCTGGTCAAGGGCGGTCAATATCTTGAAAATATTGCCGGGGCAACCTTTTTTTGTTTTGACAAAACCGGAACCATTACCAGGGGCATCCCTGTTGTGGTGGAGGTGATCGCCTGTGGTACACTGAATGAACAGCAGATCTTGAGTCGGGCCGCAGCCGTGGAGAGAAAAAGTCTGCACCCCCTTGCCCTGGCTGTTGTTGACAGGGCAAGGGAACTTAATTGTTCTGTCAAAGAAGCAACGGATATTCAATCGACCCCTGGGAAGGGGATTTCCGGCAGGGTGGGCAAAGAAAACATCGAAATTATCAGCGTTGATAAATATGGGGATAAAGGGTTTACCACGGTGGCCTTGGTGGTGGATGGAACCAAGGCTGGCTATATCCTGATGGAAGATCAGCCCCGAAAAACAGCCAGGGCAGCTGTCCAGGCAATCCGTGATGCCGGGATCAGTGAAATTGTCATGATTTCCGGAGACCAGGAAGCGCCGGTGAGCAAAATTGCAAGGCAGGTGGGTATCACAAGATGGGTCTCCTGTCAGAAACCGGAAGACAAGCTTGCACGTCTGACTGAATTCGGGAAGGGAAATCTGATTTATGTGGGGGACGGCGTCAATGATGCACCGGCTTTGAAAGCATCTGACACCGGTATCGCCATGGGATTAAAAGGGGCTGACGTGGCCCTGGAAACCGCAGATATCGTTTTGATGAATGATGATCTGACCCAGCTGCCTTTCCTGATCAGCCTGAGCCGAAAAATGACACAGATTATCAAAATTAACATTGGTATCAGTTTTGTCATTAATTTTTTGTCCGTGGCCGCCGGTGCTGCCGGATGGCTTACCCCCGTATGGGGGGCCATCTCCCATAATGTCGGTTCCATCATTGTGGTATTGCTGGCTTCATCCATTCGGTTCACAAAAGAAAAATCGGTGTAAAACCCGGGGAAAATGATTCTCTGTTCAAAGGGGTATGGGGATTCAGTACCGACCGGCTTTCAAAGGGGCCGATACTGAATTGGCAAGCCAAGGTCAGTGGGAAGATTGCATGGTCTGGGTCTCAACCACTCCCCCTGACAGGTTGT
>JAHIVS010000258.1 GCA_018816605.1 Pseudomonadota bacterium | reverse complement strand
GGACCCAGCCCCCTTAATCTGGACAAAAAGCAACAAGACCTTAACCCAGACAGCAAGACAGCCTGAACAAACGGAGACGAGACCAATGGCAAATTTTACAAAAATATCCTTTAAACGAGGCGAACTGAACAAACAACTGGCTGATCTTTTTAAAGGCATGATGGAAAAAGGGGTGGTGGATGCCCTGCTTTCGCCCATGATCCAGCCCAAAAGAGGGGTGATGCAGACCCTTATCACCCATCCTGCCCATGTGGAGAGGATCGACCCTTTTGCACCGGTGGTGCCGGTGAACGGGGCCAAGATTGCCTCATCCATTACCGCCACGCCCTCGGGCAGAAAAGTGGCAATGGTGTTAAGATCCTGCGAAACCCGGGCGCTGATAGAGCTGGGTAAACTGAATCTGGCCGAGTTTGATGATGTGCTGCTCATCGGCATGGATTGCCTGGGACGATATGAAAACCTTGATTTTTTAACCCTGCGGGCCCAGGGCGAAACTTCGGAATCCTTTCTTGAAAAAGCCCTTTCCGGCGATACCAAACGCACGGATATTGATATCTGCGGGGCCTGTAAAATATGTGAATTTCCCGTGGCCGACACTGTGGATTTACGATTGTGTGTCATTGGGACAGGAGCAGACACCCTCTATATTGAAAGCCTGACACCCAAGGGAGACAAAGCCCTTGAATCAGCAGGCTTAACTAGTGGAGAGGGACCCGCCGGCAGGGATGGGGCAGTTAAACAGCTGGTTGCGGCCCGGACGAAAGCCCGTGATGCACAATTTGCCGGCTACAGGGAATCAACGGGCAGTTTCGATGCCCTTGAAGACAGGCTTGCTGCCTGCATCAACTGCTATAACTGCCGGGTGGCCTGTCCCGTTTGTTATTGCAAGGAGTGTGTGTTTGTCACCGATACCTTTCGGCACAAGGCCGATCAGTACATGGGATGGGCAGACACCTTCGGGGCCCTTAAAATGCCCACGGACACTCTCTTCTATCACCTGACCCGGATGAGTCATATGAGTCTGTTTTGTGTGGGCTGCGGCCAGTGTACCAGTGCCTGCCCCAACAGCATCGATTTGATGCCGGCTTTCAGGACAGCGGCCCAGAAGACACAAGCTCGGTTTGAATACCAGGCCGGGCGATCCCATGACGAAAAGCAGCCCTTGACGGTTTTTGAGAATGATGAGTTGGTTGAAGTGACCGGGCAGGTAAAATAGGAGAATATTATGGCAGAGAAAAAGCCCACAGGTACAGTTCTGGTTGCGGGTGCCGGTGTTTCCGGGATCAAGGCCGCCATTGAGCTGGCTGAAATCGGAATCAAAGTATTGCTGACCGACGCATCCCCCCAGATTGGCGGAATTTTAGCCAAACTGGACAATCAGTTTCCCAGCGACCATTGTGGCATGTGCCGGATGCTGCCCATGGTAGGCAGGGAGTATGCCTCCCAATATTGTATGAGAAAAGGGTTGTACCATGAAAACATCGAAATATTGCCCTTTACACAAGTTAAAAGTGTTGAAGGGGATGCGGGAAATTTCACCATAGAGCTTTTGCAAAAGGCCAGATATATTGACACGGAACGTTGCAACGGTCTCGGGGAATGTATCAGTGTCTGTCCCGTTGAGGTGGCCGATGAATTCAACCACAACTTGACCCAGCGAAAAGCGGTTTATAAACCCGTTCCCCACAGCACGCCCCAGATGCTTCTGGTGGATATGGATGCCTGCACCCGCTGTGGCGCCTGTGTGGATGTCTGTCCCACCAACGTCATCAATTTGGATGCACAGGATGAGACAAGTTCCCGCCAGGTTCATGCCGTCATTCTGGCTTCGGGTGTAAAACTGTATAACTTGCGAGAATTTGAAGATGCCAAATCCTGGGCCGTTTCGAAGGATGTGGTCTCTTCCCTTGCCTTTGAGCGGATTATCAGCGGCACCGGCACCTTTGACGGAACCATTAAACGGCCGTCTGACGGGAAAATAGCCAAACGTCTTGCCTGGATTCAATGCATGGGGTCAAGGAACAAACGGCAGAACAGAGACTATTGTTCTTCGATCTGCTGCATGTTTGCCCTGAAAGAGGCAGTGCTTGCCAAGGAAAAAGGCGGGGAGGATGTGGAGACCACCATTTTCTACATGGATATGCGAACCTTTGGCAAAGATTTTTATCGGTATTATGAACACGCTGTCGATATCGGGGTAAAATTTGTCCGCTGCCGGGTCCAGGCGGTGATGCTGAATCCGGATACCAGTCTTTCCATGCGGCATTATGATTCCCAAACTGAAGAATTTATTGTGGCCGATTATGACATGGTGGTGCTTGCCACCGGCCAGATTCCCTATGAGACCCATAAGGGTCTTGCAGATTTGCTCCATATAAAGGTGAATGCCCAGGGGCTTTTGCCCACCGATACCTATGACAAGGTCAAGCTGACCAAACCAGGTGTGTTTGTATGCGGATCTCTCATGGGACTGACCGATTTAAGTGAGGCCATGAGCTCGGGCATTGCGGCGGCCGGTCAGGCAAGCCGTCTTTTATCCGGTCTTGATGTGACGATCATAGAAGAAGAAGCGATTCCGGAACCACGGGCAAAGGACAGGCAGACCCCCCTTGTGTCGGTGGTATTGTGCAAATGCAGTGACAAGGTGGAAAAGAGCAGTGTGGACTTTGGCGCCTTGGAAAAGGGCTTAAAAAAGCTCAACAGTGTGGGAGAAGTCAATGTCATTGATATGGTCTGCAGTGATGAGGGAAAAGAGACGGTTTTGGAGCTGCTGAATAAATCAAAATGCAACCGGCTTATCATCGGGGCATGCCATCCTTTCATTTATCGGAACGCGTTGAAAAACCTTGCCAAAAAAGCCGGATTTGCCGCGTCCTTGTTTGAAATCATTGATCTGTCTTCGATTGTCCACAAGGGATTTTTTGAACCCAATAAAAATGAAGGCGTAAAAGATCAAACCCGGGAGGCATATAACGAACTATTTGCCATCATTGAGAACCTTAAACTCAAACCCGCACTCCATGTTTCGACCCTTCCCATAAACCAGACGGCCCTTGTGGTGGGAGCGGGAATCGCAGGCATGCACGCCTCTTTTTCCCTTGCCCAACGGGGGGTGGATGTTCACCTGGTCGAACGGTCAGACAAGCTTGGGGGGTATGCAGGCCTTCATGTGAACCATACCATTGACGGACTAGAACCTGTTTCGATGGCAAAGGATCTGATGATTAAAATCTTTGAACATAAAAATATAACCCTGCATAAAAATTGTGAAGTGGTTGCCACACAGGGCTCCCTGGGGGCTTTTGAAACAAAGATCAAGGACAATGAAACCCTCGAAAATATTTATCTGCGCCACGGTGCTGCCATCATTGCCACGGGTGGCGGTGAGGGGAAAACCGATGAATATGAATATGGAAATTCTGATCTGATCCTTACCCAGGCCCAACTGAAAGCAGGGCTTGATTCAGGAGAGGTTGACGTCAGCGAAGCTGAAACCATTGTCATGATCCAATGTGTGGGGTCCCGGGAAAAACAGAAACGCGAATACTGCAGTCGTATCTGTTGTGTCGGTGCCATTGCCAATGCATTGACCCTGCGCCAGAAAAATCCGGATGCCAGGATTTTCATTCTCTACCGGGATATGATGACCTATGGGTTTGCCGAACAATATTATACAAAGGCCCGGGAGGAAGGGATCATGTTTGTGAGCTATACCCTTGACACCAAGCCTCGGGTTGAGCTTGTCGATGGAAAACCAACGCTCACATTTCTTGAGCCGGTCCTGAACTCAGAAATTGAGATTTCCGCTGATTTTCTGATTCTTTCCACCGGGGTGGATGCCGAAACGTCTAACCAAGAGATCGGAAGCGCCTTTAGTCTTCCGGTGAACCAGGACGGGTTCTTTGTTGAAGCGGATTCAAAATGGCGCCCGGTTGAATTTATGAAGGTAGGACTCTATGTGGCAGGCGTGGCCCATTCACCCATGACCTTGAAGGATGCGATCCTCCAGGCGGAAGCCGCGGCCCAGAAAACATATGCCTATCTTTCCGGCAGGAAAATTCATACGGCCCATGCGATCTCACGGGTCCATGATGCCATTTGTGTGAGATGCCAGCGCTGTGTGGATATCTGCCCCTATGGCGCCAGATCCTATGATGAGGTGCTTGACAGAATTATTGTGGACGGTGCTACCTGCCAGGCCTGCGGTATGTGCGGGGTGGCCTGTCAGAACAATGCGGCTGAAATCATGGGGTTCAGTGACCGCCAGATCATGGCGGTCATTGATGCCAAAATGTCAAAAAATACAATGGGATTTGCAGCGCAATAGGAGATACGTATTATGGATTTTAGTGAGTCAGATAAAGACCTGTGGAAGGCAATATACAACACCAAGGATCTGCTGCATTGTTTTAACTGCAGTACCTGTCTGTCGGGTTGCCCTGCTTCCTATGGCAATCCGCCGCTTCTGGTGAGAAATCTTGCCCGCATGGTGGTCTATGGATTGGAGGACGATCTTTTGGATGATGACACCGCCTGGGCCTGTGTGTCCTGTTCCCGGTGCGAAGAGATGTGTCCCATGGATGTCAAACCTTTTGAAATGATCCTTTCCATCCGCAAATGGCAGAGTGCCAATGATGAAACCCGTGTGCCGCCTTCCATTGTCGAGATCTATAAAAGAGGGTACACCCAGTCTGTGGGGACCAACACGGAGTTGAGGGAATCATTGGGACTGCCCGAGCTTATGACCATTACCAAAATGCCTGAGATGCTCAAATTGTATCAGGAAATGCTTATGAAAACACCTGTGGTCAGTGAAAACGACTATATGTTTAGCGAGGAATAAAAGAAATGGAATTATGTCTTTTCCTAGGTTGTAATACCCCGGCCATCCGG
>JAHIVS010000257.1 GCA_018816605.1 Pseudomonadota bacterium | reverse complement strand
CTCAATGGAGCCCACAAAAAAATGGATCACCATGACCATGAACAAGAGAACCATGAGGTGTTGATTTTCAAACAGATACCCATAGCCTTGTTTCATATCCGAGATCAGAGAGTTTTTCTGTTCCACCTGGATAGGGACAGAGACAGGCGGAATAACAATAAATGATTCAAACACAGCAGACACCAGAAAAGAGACTGCGTTGAGAAAAAACACCCACACATAACCAGCACCTGCCACAACCATCCCCCCCAGCATGGCACCCCCCACTAGGGAAAACCCGCTCACAAACTGAGCAAGTCCATTGGCCCGGGCCAATTGTTTTCTGTCCACAATCTGGGGAATGACTGAAGGAATGGCCGGATCAAAGAAAGCCGCATTCACGGACAAAATCATCTGGAGGGTCAGGATCAGATAAAAATCCATCCTGCCGGTAATAAACAGAAGAGTAAAACAGCCAAGGACAAGTCCCCGGATCAGATCGGTCCCCACGATAATGGTTTTCCGTGAATATCTGTCAATAAAGGTGCCGGAAAAAAAACCCATAATCAGGGAAGGAACCAGGGAGGCGGCCAATACCATTCCCATTTTCCCTGAAGAGCCGGTGGTTTCAAGCACCCAAAAAGACAGAGCGATCATGTGAAACTTATCCCCCACCTGGGAAACCAATTGACCTGCCAGCAACAGGGTAAAATTTTTGTTCATAATTTTCACGGCAATCCCTTAACAATAAATTTGATATTTATACACCTTGGTACCATTATACCAAAATACTGTCAACCTTTTGATTGAATAAACGGTGGTTGATCTTTAAAAAAATGATGCCAGTCAAAATATCGTTTCATACAACACGATTCCGGTTCATCCAATCGCTTTACCTGCTCTAACAATTCATGTATATTAAAAGAACCCAGGTCCCAACTGCCTGTGAACCCATCATAAGGAGAACATCATGCTCAAAGCCAAAGATATCATGGAAAAAAATATCATCAGCCTTTCCCCGGATACGGAGATTTCAAAAGCGGTGGAAATCCTGCTCAAAAATCACATCAACGGGGTGCCGGTGGTGGATGGCAATGGAGAACTCATGGGCATCCTGTGCCAGAGCGATCTGATATTCCAGCAGAAGGATATCCCCATTCCCCCGATTTTTGCCATCCTTGACAGTATTTTCCCCCTCTCCTCTTCAAAAAGCCTGGAGGATCAATTCCAGAAAATGGCGGCCACAAAGGTGGTTCATGCCATGGTCAAAAAAGTGACCACGGTGACCCCGGACACATCGGTATCCGAAATTGCTGGCCTCATGGTTGAAAAACATTTCCATACCATCCCGGTGGTGGAAGGCAAAAAGATAGTGGGTATCATCGGCAAGGAAGATGTTTTAAAAACCCTTATGCCCTAAAGATAAAATGACAACAAAAGAAAACCTTGAAAAAATATATCTGGCCGCCATTGAAGCAGCAGATCCGGAAAAGGCCGTCCACGCCTGCTTAAGAATTAAAAACAACCGTCTGGAATTATACAATGGCTATGAAACCATAACGACCTTTGATCTTAACCGGTTCAAAAGGGTTTTTGTGGTCGGTGCCGGCAAAGCCACGGCAGCGATGGCCAAGGCTGTGGAAGATATCCTGGGCCATCGGATTCACAAAGGTGTCATCTGTGTGAAATCAGGGTATACCCGAACGCTTTCCACCATTGAAACCATTGAGGCAGATCACCCCCTGCCCGATGAAAATTCCATTGCCGGTGCAAGTAAAATCAAAGGACTGCTTGAAGGGACAAGGGCGGATGACCTGGTGATTTCCCTGATCTCGGGCGGGGGATCGGCGCTTCTCTGTCTTCCCCCCGAAGGCATCACCCTGAAAGAAAAACAGAGGGTAACCGATCTTCTCATCAAAAGCGGGGCCGCCATCCATGAGATCAATCTGGTTCGCAAGCACCTGTCCCTTGTCAAGGGCGGCAACCTTGCAAAAACAGCCTATCCGTCAACCCTATTAAATTTAATGGTATCGGATGTGGTGGGCGATCGGATCGATACCATCGCCTCTGGCCCCTTTGTGGTTGACAACTCTACCTTTTCCGACGCCCTTGGGGTAATCGGAAAATACAGTCTCATCCGAAATATTCCCCCGTCTGCCCTGGCCTATATTGCGCAAGGAGCCAATAATGAAATGCTATCTGGAGAAATGTTAGCTGGAGAAGTACTATCTGGCGAAGAACAACAAACAGATGAGACTGCAAACGAGAACCTGTCCATGATCGAAAAAACAACCCATTTTATCATTGCATCCAACATCCGCAGCCTTAGGGCGGCAAAGGACTGTGCAAAGGATTTGGGGTATCATTGTCTGATTTTATCTTCCGCCATTGAAGGGGATACCCGGGATGCCGCTGCCTGGCACGCCCGGATTGCAAGGGAGGTGCTCTCCTCTTCAAACCCGATCCCCGCGCCAGCCTGTATCATAAGTGGAGGAGAAACCACCGTCAGGGTCAACGGAGAAGGGAAAGGCGGCAGGAATATGGAGTTTGCCCTGCACACAGCCCCCTTGATTGACGGATTTGGAAATCTAATGATCGCCAGTATCGGCACCGACGGCACCGACGGGCCAACAGATGCCGCAGGCGCCGT
>JAHIVS010000256.1 GCA_018816605.1 Pseudomonadota bacterium | reverse complement strand
CGAAACAGTTCAATCCCTTGAAAGCGGGCAAATCGCGCTCGCGGAAAATTTGCGATTTTATCTGGGAGAGGAGTCAAACGATGAAAAATTCGCGATCGATATCTGTCATCACTTTGGCGTCTTCGTCAATGATGCTTTCAGTGATTCGCACCGCGCCCATGCGTCAATATCCCAAATACCACACTTTAAACCGTCCTGCGCGGGACTTCTGATGGAAAAAGAAATCGAGGAGTTGTCAAAAGCCTTAAAACCCTCAAAAAGGCCGGCTATTGCAAGCATGAAAAGCGTACCCGGCGAAGATTTAGTTATGTACGTTCTGGAAAAGGTCGGGCTTGAGCACACCAAAGGCATTAAATCCAGTTTTTAATGAAAAAAGAATGGATAAAATCACGCTGAAGTATTCGGTATAAAAAATACACCCCATGATGGCGATCTGGTATTTGATGGCAACAAGGGGAATGGATCCACCCAGAATCTGACCGGTCATCATCCCGGGCAGCGAGACTAGGCCGATGGTGGCCATGGAGGCAAGGGTCGGATTAATGGCAGCAGCAAGGCTTTCCTTGAACCAGGGTTTTAGCGCCTGGGTCTGGCTGTTGAAAAGGGCCAGGGAGTAAAGGTATTCCCTTTCATTCTTCTTCAAGCCGGAATAAAAATTTGTAAGCCCGATGATGACGCTTCGCAGGCAGTTTCCCAGGAGCATGCCGCCGATGGGAACCAGGTATTTGGCTTCAAACAGATTTTCAATATGGACCACCACGGCATTGAAGAAGAGCAGAACCACGGAGAAAGGTATCAGCAGGGCAAAGAACAAGGGTTTGAAAAATATGCGAACCTTGAGATTGCTCGATTTTAATATGGAATGGCAGGCAATGGCGATCATGAGCAGCAGATAGGCGCCGTTGAGCCAGGGGGAATCCAATTTAAATAAAAATTCGAGATAGAGCCCCACAAAGGAGAGCTGCAGGCACATCCTTGCCATGCCAATCAGGATTGTCCGATTGATGCCAAGTTTCAAATAGCGGCTGATATAAAGGATGGGCACGAGAAATATCAACAAGGATACAAGGGAAAATAGGCTCAGGTCATGGGCACCCATTATGACCACCTCTCGATTCGGACGGTTGGATTTTCCTGCCACCTGTGGTCATGGGAAATAATGATACAGGTTTTGTCGGAAGACAGGATGTGGTCGGCTATCTTTTTTTTCATGGTATCATCCAGGGCTGATGTGGGTTCATCCAAAAGCCAGATTGGCCGGTCCAGGAGAAAACCGATTAAAAGCCCGGTACGTTGGCGTTCACCGCCGGAAAGATCCGTTGTCCTCTTTTGGAGAATAGCGGGGGAGAGTTCCAGAAAGGTCAGCAGTTTGTCTACCATTTCAAGGGGCAGGGGCCGGGAGAAGTTGAATTCCCAGACCTCTGTCAGAAGGCGGAGGATGACCTCATTTTTTAGATCAATATCCTGGCTCAAATAAAAAATTTGCCCACGGATTTGGTGGATATGGGTTTGATTCACCTGCAACCCGTTGACCCGGATTTGCCCTGATATGGGCTGCTCAAAGCCAAGGATCAACCTGAAGAGACTGGTTTTTCCCAGGCCGGATTTCCCCAGGATTAAAATTTTTTCATTTTTATTCACACAAAGGGTTCGGTCTGAAAAAATCCGGGTGCTGCCAATGTCATGGCAGACAGATTCAAACGAGATCATAAAGATTCCTTTTCAAGCATTTTGAAGATTCAGATGTTTTTTGGGGTTTAAATTCTTGTCAGAGAACCAGACCGGATGGTATCAAAGAACAGGAAGCATGTCAAAGTTGGGACAGTTTCTCCTCTATTTCTTTTTGCCTTGTTTCAGCCGTTTCATCACCAGTGTTAAAATCAGCAGCAGGCAAAAGACAAGGGGGAAAACCAACACCCAGATAAGCCTTAAACGCCAGACTAAAAAGCTCCCCTCATCCATGCCGGCTATAAATTCAGGGGTGGAAAAGGGCATAGAAAGGGCAAAGCCGATAATTATCAGGCGCGGGAACCAATATTTTAGGATAGTTCGCATGCTGAAATCATAATTCCAGTTGATTGGATACCCAGCAATATAAAATATCTGCAAAGAGATGGATAGCAAAATTACACGGGATGCAAAAATAAAGGGTTGTCCCTAATTTGGGATGGTGCATATTGTGTCCATACCCAAATTTGCAGGCGGTATCCGTCTGATTTTGGCCTTGACCGGCGACACCCTCTCCGTGAATAAAAGCAAGTATCTTGCTTTTTAACGGCGGTGCCTGTATCCTGTCTTCCCATAACCATTGAAATACGATATAAATTCCCATACAAAAAGAGTCCCATGAAATTTGACACATACCACATTGATTCAGCCATAAAGAGAAATCTGGCAGCAGAAGGGTTTAAACGGCCAACGGACATCCAGTTCAAGGCCATCCCCTCCATTCAGAAAGGCGAGGATGTCCTGGCCATTGCCCAGACCGGAACCGGAAAGACGGCGGCCTTTGCCATCCCCATTATTGATAAGATCCACCGGGCCAAAAGTTCAAAACGCTCTTTTGGCATCCATTGCATTGTCATGGTCCCCACCCGGGAACTGGCAGCCCAGATCGGGGAGGTGTTTGAAACCTTGTCCCAGCATACAAAGGTAAAAGCATTTGCGCTGTATGGTGGTGTGGAACAGGACCCCCAGATAAAAAAGCTCAAAGACGGGATTGATGTGCTCATTGCCACCCCGGGCCGGATGTTTGATCTCATCAGCCAGGGCGTCATTGATGTAAAAAAAGTGGGGATACTCGTGCTGGACGAAGCAGACCAGATGCTGGACAAAGGGTTTATTAAAGACATTGAGTCGGTGAAGAAAAAATTGGTGCAGCGGCATCAAACCCTGTTTTTCTCTGCCACCATTAACAAGGAAATCAAAAAACTGGCTTTTTCCCAGGTCAAAAGCTCTGCCATCCGTATCCAGGTTTCTCCGGATGATCCGGTTTCAAAAAATGTGACCCACGGGGTTCTTTCGGTGGAAATGGATGACAAACGCTTTTTTTTGCGCAAATTCATCCAGGACAACCCGGATGCCAGGGTTATTGTTTTTGTCAGGACAAAGGTGAGAGCCGAACGGGTCGCAAAGGCATTGGAAAGGGTGGAGATCAAGTCTCTGACCATCCACGGCAGCAAAGACCAGGAGGAAAGGAGTGCTGTCATGGGGCAATTTAAAAGCGGGTGGGCCAAGATCCTTATTGCTACGGACGTCAGTGCCAGGGGCATTGATATACCGGATGTGGATTTTGTGGTGAACTATGACTTGCCGGATAAAAAAGAGAATTATGTCCATCGGGTGGGCAGGACCGGAAGGGGAACCCAGAAAGGCCAGGCCATTTCTTTTTGCAGTCCTGAAGAAGCACCATTGCTGGAAGAGATCCAGGGATTTTTGAACAAACCCATTGAACTCATTCCCATGGGCAAAAAAGAATACTCCCTTATCATTGGTGTGTCAGAAGAGCCGGAAACAATAAAGGACCTGATCCAGGCCAATGAGGACTGGGAAAAAGACCGAAAGAAATCCAGGAAGAACAAATCTAAAAAAAACAGATCCTGATGGGCCCTGCCTTGTCAGGTCCTATACCCACAGATAGAGAAAACAGCTGATATACATGAGGGTCACCAGGGTGGCAATGGTCATTTTAAGGGTGGACAATTGGAATGCGGTCTTGATTACCCGGACATTCACGGCAAAGGCATACAAAGAAAAAAGACCTGTCAAAAAGGTGATCACAGGGGAGACGGCCCCGGTCTGAAGGGCGGCCGCAAAGGGAGCCACAAGCCATAGCGAAATGGCAGCCGTCCCGAGGTGGAAATAGGAGGTCAGAAAATGGGCCTTCCCCCCAATGGCCTTTAGAAATACCCAGATAAAAAGAGCGGCCCCCCCATGCATGCAAAAGGCCACGGGAATACCGGCCACAATTATTTTAAGGGGGTTAAAGGCCGTGGCATCAAATCCTTTGGCCAGCAGTATCCCCTGGCTGAACATGGCAGCAGAACATCCGTAAATCACTCCCAGAACCAATACATTGAGAATGGCATATACCTGCAGGCGTTTTATATCCATTTGTTCTTGCAGAGGACCCGTGTTAAGGGTCAGGATATTTCCCATGGATGTCAGATAGGTCATTGATGTTTCCTTTTGAAAGGTGTGTTTTTTTGGGTGGGGGTGTAGAGCCCGGGAAAACTTTCCCGGGCTCTACAGGTCAGGTCATCGGTTTGGAGAAGTCTTTTCTCTTAGGCATGCGTTAGGTCCATGGCACCAGACCCCAGCAAAAAATGCCGATACAGATGACGGAAACGATCACAGGTATGGTGATGCCGTTGTAACGGGTTTCTTCATAATCCGTGCCCCAGCCGTGGATGCGGTCAATAACTTTTTTGTCCGCCAGTGTGGGGGCATAGGCCTTGAAAATAGATATGCGGTTAAAGGCAATGGACAAAAGGATAAACATGGCAAAGCTTAAGGGAATGGTGACCATGCCGCCGGACATGCCCAGGGCAGCCACAAGACCTTTTCCCACAACGATTGACGGCAATACATGGGGAGAGATCAGGATATAAAGGAAGCCGCAGAACAAAGAGGAGATGATGAGCGCCAGCTTATTGGCTTCCTTCCACCAGACACCCAGAAGAATGGCCGGCGTTGCAGTGGTGGCCAGAAGGCCGAAGGCCCACAGAATACTGGTGACCAGAAATTTCGGAGGATTAAATGCCATGAGGATGGCTAGAAAACCGCCCATGGCCAGGGCCGCATATCCCCATCTCATTTTTTTGGAAGAGGCCATGTCCGGTGCAATAATACCCAGGAGATCCGAGCCCACCAGCCCTGCAATGGCCATGAGGTTTCCGCCGATGGTGGAAAGTCCTGCTGCCACGGCCCCACCCATGACAAAAGCGGCCACAAGGGTCGGGTTGTAAAATACATTGAGGATCAACAGGGTTTGATCAGCCTTGGCAATGACTTTTCCCGTGGTGGCGGTAAAGAAGTTGCCTGCAAATCCCACTACATAGGTGCCGGAAAAAAGCAGCCCCAGGAAAAGGGAGAACCAGACAACGGCCCACCTTGCACTTTTAACCGAAGAAGCGGTAAAGACCTTCATGGCCAGATGGGGAAGGGCCACAGGCCCCAGGGTAAAGGCCGGAATCAGGGCAAAATACCACCTGAAATCATATTTCATGTCAAAAAAGGTGGGGATGTTTTTCATCATGTCCGGAACCATATCGCCGTAGGCAAGCGGTGGAAACCACCAGCCCGAAGAGCCCATGGCCTTCATGATGGCGCCCATGGGAACCACCATGGCAATGGTCATGACCACCATCTGGAAGGCGGCGTTGTAGGAGGCGCCGTACATGCCGCCGACTGTGATAAAGCCGACAGTGGCAAGACCCGCAACAATAATGGCCGTGTTGTAGGGAACCCCGAAGAGCAGCTCAAAGGCCTGGCCCAGACCGATCATCTGGCCAAGTGCATACATGACCATGATCAGGATCATCCAGCAGACAATCACGATGGTGGAAGGCTTGCCGTAGCGCTGCCGGATGAAGGTAGCCGGTGTAAAGGCTTTCATCCGTCGAAGGCTGGTGCCGTAAAGAAGGGTCAGCAAAGGGATGGAGATGGCCCACTGGATCCAGAGGTAGACAAAGGGAACCTGGAGCTTTAAAATCAGGGCGATTACCCCTAGAAAGGTGGCAAGACTGGCCCAGGTGGCTGCCATGCCCAGTCCGTTGGTCACAGGTCCTATGGAAAAACCGGCTGCGTAGAAATCCTCGTCAGATACGGTTTTTTTGGAGGAGGTGTAGCCCACATAATAAAAGATTATGAACAATAATCCCACAACCCCAAGCCCTATCCACACATTGCTCAATGCATATTCAGCTGGCATACATACCTCCTTATCGGGTTAAAGTATCTTTTTCGGGTTCAACCACAGGGGGAAGGGAATTGACATAAGCTTCCATTTCATCATCAAATTTGTTGCACATGATGGTCATGACAAGACAGACCCCGGCAACGCCAAACCACCCCAATAAAATGGGAAGGATGTACTGGATGGGAAATCCCCAGAGACTTCCCTGCTGAAGAGAGGGAAAGAGAACAAAGATGGATGCCGAGTGCCCCATTAAAAGCAGTAAACCAGAGAAAACAAGGGTCAGTGTGATCTCTTTTTTGTAGAGTTTTTCCTTCATGTTTTTAACTCCTGATCATAAAGATATTTTTGGTTAAATCTATCATATGCGCGAACATCCCAAATGGTTTTCCGTCACCTCCTTTTCGTGGCATATCATTGTTTAAATTTCCTTGTGCATGTTATTTTTTTTTGGAACTCAGTTCTGGGAATTGATGATAGAAATATTCGTTGGGGTTCTCTTGCTTTTTGTCGTTTTCGTTTTCCCTCAACTCAATCCTGCGGATTTTGCCGCTGATGGTTTTGGGCAGTTCAGTGACAAATTCGATGATTCTGGGGATCTTGAATTTGGCCAAT
>JAHIVS010000255.1 GCA_018816605.1 Pseudomonadota bacterium | reverse complement strand
CGGAAGCCGACACCCGATACCCCTTGTGCTTGATCACGTCTGCCGATCTTTCCATGTAAACCAGTTCTCCATCGGGTTTGCAGCTGACATAATCCCCCATCCGGCAATAGATCTTGTCGTTGACCTTCACATAGGTTCTCTCGGTTTCATCGGGCTTCTCATAATACTCTTTCATGGAATAGGGAGAGGTAACAAACAATTCGCCGTTTTCCCCCTCCTCGACACATTCCAGGGTAACAGGGTCCACCACAATACATTCCCGGCTTTCCAGGGGGTAGCCAATGGAACCCGAAGAGGGTGTTTTCCCTATTTTGCTGTAGGTCACATGTCCCACTTCCGTAGACCCGTAAACCTGGTAAATGGGCAGGTCATATTTTTCCATAAACCGGTTCATCACCCTGCCCGGCAGCACGTCCCCCCCGCAGAAACAATAGGTCAGGGAAGACAGATCATACTCGTCCAACCGGTCATTTTCCAATATCATCCGGTAGAGGGCTGGCACACCCAGCAGCCATCTGACCCGGTATTGCTGGATGGATTCCAAAATGGCATCCACCTGGGGCTGGGGCATGAGGACCACCATATTTCCCTTGTTCAGCCCGATGGCCATGAAAAATCCCAGGGCCATGATATGGAAGAGGGGGTTGACGGCGACATAGACATCCTCCCCTTCTTTTAAATGCTCCCCTGCCACATCACGGGTTACATCGTTGATATAGGAGGTGGAACCGATATGGTTGCCTGGCACTCCCTTGGGAAATCCGGTGGTGCCTCCGGTGTAAAGGATATAGGACAGGTCGTTGACAGGATCGATGGCGATCTCCTCTGTCAGGGGCGGTGCCTTTAGAATGGATTTAAAGGAAAAAACAGTGTCATCGTAGTCCACCCGGCCATGGGGAACCTTGTCAAACAAAAACCCCACGCCCCTTTTCCAGGCCGGCAGCAGGTCCACCAGATTGGTCACAATGGCCCGTTTCAGACCGGTGCTGCCAAAAATTTGTTTGACATAACCGAAATTGGTGTCCATACAGACAATGGTCTGGGCCCCGGAGTTATCGATCATATACCCGATTTCATGGGAGGTATAAATGGGGGAAACCGGAACCAGGACAGCCCCTGCCCGTTGAATCCCCAGATAGGCCACTACTCACTGGATGCAGTTGGGGATGTACAGAAGCACCTTGTCCCCCTTTTGAACGCCTAAGGTTCGCAGTCCCCCGGCAAATCGCTGGCTCAAATTTTTCAGACGCTTATAAGTGAAATGTTCCCCCAGGTACAACATCCTTAAAGGCGCTGCTTAAATGAATCACCCGGGCAATCAATTCTTTTCCCGTGCCGGTCTCTCCCTGGAGAAGTACATTCACCCGGCTGACGCAGACAAGACCGATCATCTTGAATATCCTGCGCATTTTTTCACTCTTGCCGATGATTTCCCAGGGGTTTTTCGGCAGGGCTTTTACAGATCCAAAACAAGGGGTTTCCCGATCAATTTCCAGGATATGAACGGCCCGGTTTACGGCATCTTCAATGTCGCCCACATCCAGGGGCTTGTGAATATAATCAAAGGCCCCCCGCTTAATGGCTGAAATCGTGGTCTCCATGTCCTGAAACGCCGTGATCATGATGATTTTTGACGGCTTTTTTTTCGCCATCATGGCATCCAGAATATCCAGCCCGTTTCCATCCGGAAGCCGTATGTCTATGATCACCACAGGAAAGGTCTTGTTTAAAAAAAGGGCCAGTCCTGCTGTCCCGGTTTCTGCCGTCACCACCCGGTGTCCTTTTTCCGTGAGAAACATATTCAAAGATTCTAGGATGGACGGTTCGTCGTCTATGACCAAGATGTTTGCCATCAGATGCTTCCCATGGGGATCATGATTGAAAACAAAGCCCCTTTATGGTGTTTTCGTTCAGCACTTACAAATCCATTGTGGGCCTCGATGATTCTTCTGACATTTGCAAGCCCCAGACCCACCCCCTTTGTTTTTTTGGTGAAAAACGGTTTGAAAATTTCCCCCCGATCCTTTTCATCAACCCCGGGTCCCTCATCCCCGATGATGACACCGGCATATTCATGATGCTTTCGGGTGATCTTCTTAAAGGTCACGCAGATTTTTCCAAAGGGATCCGAGGATTCAATGGCATTGATCAGGATGTTGATAAATGCCTGTCCCAGCTTTTCACCATCTGCCATGACCGGCGGCAGGTCATCCTCAACACGGGTGGTCACCTGAATATTTTTTTCCCTGAATTTCATTTCCAGAAGCTCCAGATAGGAATTGACGATGTGACAGATATTGCAGGGTTTCAGTGCCATTTTCAAGGGTTTGGCAAACTCCAACAGCTGGTTTAAAATCTGTTCCAGCCGGATCACCTCCGCCACGGAGATATCCACCCTGCGTTTATCATTTCCCGTGATTTTCGGGTTGACACTCAAAATCTGAAGGTTCATCTTGACCGAAGACAAGGGATTTCGAATCTCGTGGGACAAGGATGCGGTAATCTGGCCGATATAGGCCATGCGTTCGGATTCCTGGAGGGCCGCAGTCCGCTTTTGAACGGTTTGTTCAAGTTCCCTGTTCTGCTGAAGAATTTTTTGCTGGTGCATGGTCTGGAAATGATCGCTGAACCGATGCAGGGTGTAGGCAAGGCACTGGTTGAGTCGTTCAAGAATCGGACCGAATTCCTCTGCGGGTGAATGGGGAATCAACAGATCAATTAAAATAATGCGGTAGAGTTCAAAGGCCTTTTGCACATCGGATAATAAAAATCCGGTTTTCAGACGCATTTGGGTTATTCGGTCAATAAAGGCATTGATGGAATGATAATTGCCCAGCACCAACACCTGATAATTGGCATCCACGGCCTGGGAAATGGTCCCGGCAAGTTCTTCAACCGGTCTTTGGGCATATTGCTCACCGCATTCCGTGTGAAGTTTTTCAACCCATTGGTCGATGATCCGTGATTTGTGTGCATTCAAAAATGTCGGAAACGAAAATTCCATGGCAGTCCCATTTTTTCATCCAAGGTTCCCCAAAATTAAAGCCACCCCCAGCCATTTCAAAGCCCCCCTTATTCAATTTTCAGGGCAAGGCCTCTGGCCACCTGTCGTTTCTTTTCACCGGAATAGAGGAGTTCAACCAGGGTCAGGGCGAACTCACAGGCGGTTCCGGCCCCCCGGCTGGTGATGCAATTCTTGTCTATCACCACATTTTGTTCAAGGATGTTCCCCCTATCAATCAAGTCCACAAACCCGGGGTGACAGGTCACTTTCCCCGGGGTAATAAGACCGTGGTGATGCAGGACCAGAGCAGGAGAAGCGCAGATCGCCCCGTAAAGTTTTTTCTGTTTCGCCTGCCGTTTGAGAAGAATTTCAAGCTCTTTTGAGTCCCGAAGATTTTTGGCGCCGGGGATGCCGCCGGGAAGGACGATCAGATCAAATGCCTCTTCCATACAGTCTTTGATTAATCGGTCCGCCTTAAACTGAATTCCCCCGGAGGCTTTGATATCCATTTCATCCACCGATGCGACAACTACCTTCGCACCTGCCCTTCTCAGGACATCAATGAGGGTGATGGCCTCCATTTCTTCTATCCCCTGGGCCACCGGAACCAACACTTTTTTTTCCATGGGTTGCTCCTTTTTTGAAGATTAAAAAAGAAAACAATCAAAAAT